>WJIR01000233.1 GCA_014730175.1 Candidatus Zixiibacteriota bacterium | reverse complement strand
TCTCCCATTTCCCGATCACATCGGGAGGAGAAGGGGCCAGGGGATGAGGGGATTTATCGGGATACAAACATGCTTATCTCTTCGCATTCGGCTTCGAGCTAAGCATGCCACCCTTCGCTGGCGAGTACGGCGACCCGACAGCACGCACCAACACACCCCGATTTCTCCCCGCGGCTCGCGGAACGAAGCGATTCCTCTGCAGAGGTGAATTATAGTCGGCAGCTTGCTGCGGACCTACCGATAAATCCTTGTCAGAAAGATAACCCCCTGATATACCCGCGATTAATCCGTATCAGAGGGATAAATCCCTTGAGCTGTCCCTTCGGGATAAGTATTTTAAGAATGAAGCTGTTCGGTAAACAATTCATGCCGTGTCATAATTATCTTGACTTCAAAATAAAATATTTCTAAATTTCAAAATCCCGTTTTTACGGGAATGAGGCAAATGCGGGATTCCAATAGCAGACTTTTTTTATGTGTTCTGGTATTTCGTTGGTTTGTCTATTATGCTTGATTTGATATTTTGAAGCCTGCTTTAGTTGCACTTGTTAATTAAGATGAGGATTGTTTTGAGGAGAATCGATGAATCATTATTCCCCAAGTTAGTATCAGGATTGTTTGGGATTCTCCTTTTAGTATTATTAAATCAATCTATTACAGGGGCGGTGCCTGAGGATCCTTCGTTTGGCGCTGCGGCTCCTCCGACAGATGTGAAGGCAAAGGATGTTCCGAACGATGCAGGGGGAGCGATTGTTATCGACTGGAAGCCATCGGCGGATGATGTGGAGGAAAACGAGAATTTTCTGGGCTATGAGGTTCTACGCTCTACCGAGCCGGACCACGATTTTGAGATAATCGGCACAGTACCCGCCGGAGCAAGCAGGATTACCGATAATGAAGCCAAAGACGGCATCGAGTATTACTACATCGTAAGGGCAATAAACGGATCTTATATTTCCGAGTCAGCGCCGATAGGGCCGGTGAGTTCTTCTCAGCAATGGTTCCATCTGGGGAGAATTAACACGTTTTTGGCGCTATTAATTCTCTCGGTAGCGATAGTTTGGTACATACGAAGGGCGCGCAAAGGTGAAGAACTGTTTATCAGGAAAATAGGCGGTTTGGAAGCTGTGGACGAGGCTGTGGGAAGAGCTACCGAGATGGGTAAAAAGGTTTTTTTCGTTCCCGGTATCATGGATATGAACGATGTGCAGACTATTGCGGGAGTGACGATTCTGGGAAGGGTGGCAAAGCTTACGGCTCAGTATGAAACCGAGCTTGATGTACCGGTAGCCAAGTCGCTGGTGATGGTTGCTGCCCGTGAAGTGGTCAAGGAATCATATTTAAGCGTCGGTCGTCCCGATGCTTATCATGAAGACGTGGTTCACTATATGACCGATGATCAATTTGGATATGCCGCCGGAATCGACGGTATGGTGGTTCGCGAGAAACCGGCGACCATTTTTTACATGGGTTCGTTCTTCGCCGAATCGCTGATTTTGGCGGAGACCGGTAATTCGGTGGGGGCAATTCAGATAGCGGGAACGGCGATGCCGGCGCAGCTTCCATTTTTCATCACAGCCTGTGATTATACGTTGATCGGCGAAGAGTTGTTTGCGGCATCGGCATATCTATCGAAAGAACCGAGGTTGTTGGGTTCGATCAAGGGACAGGATTTAGGGAAGCTACTAATTCTTATAGCGATATTTATTGGTGTGATTTTGATAACTTTCGGTATTGCAGATATTTCAGATCTATTCAGAGCGAAATAAGCAGGAACAATGCGTAGAGAAATACCTCTGATATTAACAGCTTTCGTAGGATTCACTTACATTCTTCAGTTTTTTATTCCGCATGCTCCGTTTAATCAACTGGACAGGATGCTGAACGAATGGATACAGGTTATTGCGGCATTCGCAATCTGGTTGGGGGCTCTTAACCTGATGAAGGTCAGCCTGAATAAAGTCTCCCGGCAGTCCGAAAACTGGCCATTTGCGCTGATTACGATATTTGGCTTCTTGCTTACCGTAATTGTCGGCCTTTTTCTCTCCGGCGGACGCGGTTACCAGTCGCCGGGAACAGGATTTGATTATATTTATCGGAATATCTATGCACCCCTTTCTTCGACCATGTTTGCGACATTGGCATTCTATGTGGGTTCGGCTTCGTACCGCGCTTTCCGGGCGAGAACGAAGGAAGCTACCATGTTGTTATTGGCGGCGTTTTTTGTGATGCTGGGACGGGTGCCGATAGGAGATTACATAACCGCTTTTCTGCCAAAGGGATATAGACTATCCGATTTCGCAACCTGGATTATGAATTATCCGCAAACCGCCGGTTACCGTGCGATTATGATCGGGATTGCTTTGGGGATAGTATCGATGTCACTGAGGATTATTTTGGGTATCGAACGCTCGCATCTGGGGGGAGAGGAATAGTATGTTCGAGAAGCTTTTAAAATTAGATCGCAGAGTAATTTTTATTTTTATAGCGGTTGCCTTAATCACGCCGTTTTTTCTGGATATCAAGCAACCTATGACTGTTTCTCCGGAAGTTCGGTCTCTCTATGATGAGTTCGAGAAGCTTAAACCGGGCTCAAAAGTGTTGATATCATTCGACTACGATCCTCCATCCGCGCCGGAACTGCAACCGATGGCGGTAGCGATGCTCAAGTACTGCTTCGCCAAAGATTTGAAGGTCTATATAATCGGGCTCTGGCCTCAAGGACCTTTGCAGGCTAATCTTGCGGTGGAAGCAGTTAAGGCAGATGAACACTTTAAAGACGATCCTCCTCAATATGATGTTGATTATGTGAATTTGGGATTCATGTCGGGCAACGAGGTGGTTATCAAGAGTATCGGTTCGGATATCCGCAGAACATTTCCTCGGGATAATCTGGGGAACCCAACACATGAACTTGAGATGATGAAAGGGGTTACTAACTACTCAAACTTTGACCTGATTTTTAACTTATCAGCGGGTTATCCCGGCACCGTTGAATGGGTGCTGTTTGCGGTGGGAAGGTTCAATGCCAAGTTAGTTGCCGGTAATACCGCGGTGCAGTCCCCGGGTATGTATCCATATCTAAATTCGGGACAGTTGCTCGGTTTAGCCGGGGGACTGAAAGCGGCAGCCGAGCTGGAGGATTTGGCGCAGTATTATGGCCGCGGAACCAAGTTCATGCTCTCGCAGTCGTTTGCCCATCTTACTATAATACTTTTTATAATAATAGGTAATCTCGCGTATTTCGCCACCAGAGGGAGAAACAGGTAAAATTGGAAACCGGATTTACATTTGCTAATACATTAGCCGCATTGCTGACAATCGGGATTATCTCATTCCTTTGGAAAGATAATCTTTTATATAAAATTTGCGAAGCGCTTTTTGTCGGCGTTTCGGCGGGTTACTGGTTTGTAATTTTATATTACCAGAATCTATTGCCCAAGCTTTTCGATAATCTTGGAATAACTCAGATTTTCGGAGGCGATCCGGGCGAGCCTGGCGCTCTGCAGGTTCTTTTTAATGAAGGAAGAGCCGACAGCCGGCTGCTCTATATTTTCGCCGGGATACTGGGGATAATGCTGCTGATGCGTCTGCTGCCGAATATCGGCTGGATTGCCCGTTGGCCAATAGCATTCACAGTCGGCACCACTGCGGGGCTTTATTTCGTTTCCTATTTCCATTCAAACGCGATGGCTCAACTCGAAAGCTCTATAATACCGTTTACCAGTTTCAACAACATTATTATAGTGGTGGGGACGGTGACAGGATTGATATATTTCTATTTCTCGGCTGAACGAAAGGGCGTACTTGGCGGCGTTGCGAATGTGGGAATATGGTTTTTGATGATAACTTTCGGCGCGATGTTCGGGTATACCGTCATGTCACGTATGTCGCTATTGATCGGAAGATTTGATTTTATATTCGCTACCTGGTTAGGATTGGTTTGATAAGTGAGAGAAGTTTATTTCAAAGGAGATAGATATGGCAAATCTGAAAGAATTCGTCAAAGGTCAGGAGTTGTTTTTCATTACCTCCGACAAGACAGTTCGGGAAGCGGTAAAAATCATGACCGAAGCCGACATTGGCGCTGTCTGCGTTTTTGAAGGAGATAGACTGGTTGGTATGTTCTCCGAACGCGATTTGATGAAAAGGGTGGTTAACAGGGATTTGAATCCCGCGGAAGTCAAATTAAGCGATGTAATGACCAAGCAGCTTATTGTTGCGCAGGCGGATGAAGAAGTAAGGGATGCTCTGGAAAAAATGCAGCAACTTCATTGCCGTCATATGCCGGTGGTAGAGAATAAGAAGTTGATTGGGGTGGTTTCCCTGCGTAAGCTGCTGCTTCACGATGTATCGCTCAAATCCGAGGAACTGAAGCTTTTGGATGCTTATATCACTTATTCTCCGATGAGGCAGGAAGGAGTCTGAGCAATCGCGTGCCTGAAATCCCCCGATTAAAATTGCTCCTCGCTGTTTCAGGAATTCTTCTAATATTCTTATGCTCCACATCCCTTTTCGCTCAACAAGGAGATGCGGTAGATAATTCCGCAAATATGCCACCTCCGCAACCTCCGTCGAACATTTATGTCTATGATCATCCGGGAGATGGCGGCGGAGCTATAGCGGTAGAGTGGAAATTGTCCCCCGATGACTACACGGGGGAGGGTTCCATACTCGGGTATGAGATTTCTCGCGCGGAGTATCCTGACGGGGAATTCGAATCGATCGGTATGGCGTCGGCGGGGAGAACCAGATACAATGATGTAAATGTCAGTGATGAGCTTGAATACATCTACATGGTTACCGCAACCTCCGACGGTGTGAGTTCCGAACCGGTTGTATCGGAGCCGGTTCAAAGTTCCGCTCAGTGGATAAATTTCGGAATGACCAACCTCTTTATTATCGGGCTGATTATATGCTCGTCGGTTATATATTTTATCTACCATGCACAAAAGGGGAAAAGCCTGTTCCTGCGCAAAATCGGCGGGTTGGAAGCGCTGGATGACGCTATCGGAAGGGCAACTGAGATGGGGCGACCGATTCTTTTTATTCCGGGTATCCATGATATGGATGATGTGCAGACAATCGCCGGTTTGACAATACTAACTTATATAGCGGAAAAAGTAGCGGAATACGACTCCAAACTCCATGTTCCCACCAGCCGATCCATCGTGATGACAACCGCTCGGGAAACGATTCGCGAAGCGTATATGAAAGCGGGGCGCCCGGATGCTTATTCCGATGATTTCGTCCATTACGTCACCGATGAGCAGTTCGGTTATGTAGCTGCAGTCGATGGGATCATGGTTCGCGAAGAGCCCGCCACCTGCTTTTACCTCGGCGCCTTCTTCGCTGAATCGCTTATTATGGCTGAAACCGGAAACTCCATCGGAGCGATTCAGATAGCCGGAACCGCTATGCCTGCGCAGTTGCCGTTTTTCGTTGCAGCATGCGATTATACCTTGATCGGCGAAGAGCTTTTCGCCGCATCGGCATATCT
>WJIR01000232.1 GCA_014730175.1 Candidatus Zixiibacteriota bacterium | reverse complement strand
TATGAGCTGTCAGCGATGCTCCCGGAGCAAGTGAGATGTTCGGGAAGGAGAACTGCTGGTAGAAATTACCGAGGTAGATTACTCCGCCCCATACGTCGGTAACGATCGGATCCGCTGTAGGATTACCAATGTAACCGGTTAATCCAAAGGAACCACCCGGGGGCACGATAACAGGATCATCATCCGGTGTCATATCGACATCACAGCAGGGCTCCATTTCGCATTCGAAACCGGCATAACCATAGGCAGCGCCGCTTTCTATCGCCCAAAGCAAATTGTTGGCGAAGGATAACGAGTATGCGTTACTTCCGCCGTGTCCAAGATCATGAGTCTCGATTAGGTTGAAGTCGGTGTCATAAACATAAACGACATCATCCCAATCACGTGTGAAGAAATGGCATCCGTTCCAGGCAATAGCATAATTTCCGGTTACACCGGACCAGCTATTTACGGTTGAGCCGGATGCGAAGTCGATGGCATACACCGTTCCGTAAGCCAATTCGTAGATTAAGTTGGCATCGGGGTCGAAAGCCAGGCAGCTCTGCTGGTCATGGAACGCACCGGTGAGGTATACTGAGTTAACACCAGTGTTAGGATCGATTTCTGACAGGTAATTATCGTAGTAATCCTTGATATAGAACTTGCCATCATTGGGATTGTAGAAAAATCCGCGCTGGTCAAGTTCCGGATCTGCGATTACTTCCTGAATGAATGTACCATCCAACTCGTACTTCTCGATTTCGTTGGTTCCTATGATACCGCCATCGTTCATCCAATAATAGTTGCCATCGCTTACTACCGACATCGGAGTTACAGGCAATGTATGCTGTATCGTCAATGCTAGGCTGGGATTGTATATATCGGTAATTATTGGCTCATCGGCCGGCTGTGAAACGCGAGGAAGAACATTGTCGGTAGTCATACCGTTCGGGAATCCCCACTCATCCATGTACCATTCATCAGCTCCACCAGCGACCCTGGCCCCAACAACTGAGAACGGGAATGACGCTGAATCACACTTCATATCCGGGCGATCACCGCAGTAGGCTATGTACTCGTAGGTTCCGGTAGGAGCGAATCCTGGTACATTCTGCCAGGTATGAGCGCTCAAAGATGCGCCGGGATCCAACGGAATGTTATTGAAAGCAAACTGCTGGAAAAACATCCCTTGATATATTACGCCGCCCCATACGTCAGTGGTGATCGGGTCAGCAGTGGGATTGCCGATATAGCCGGTCAAACCGAACTGACCACCCGGTTCAACGATTACAGGATCATCATCGGGAGTCATATCCACATCGCAGCAGGGAACCTCGCCTTCGTATTCGAAATCATCGATTGTGTAGAAGTCAGCGGAGTTGTGTATAAGGACGTACGTAATCCCATCAGCGTTTACTTCCATGAAATCGTTTGAACCGTAGTTATCGCCGCCCGAAGTATTATCAAGTAAATTACCTCCAGCATCATACCCTTCTAAATATAGGGTACCGCTACCATTAGTGTACCAGAAACCTACGTGATTTGTAGGATTATCAAAATCAACTCTGATGGTGGCATTATCTGCCGAAAATATCACTTGATGCCCGGAGTGAGGAGGATATCCAGTGTCATTGTACCCATAGACCACATTCTCCAGAATCGTAACGGATGTGCCGAAATTCAAACCCGGATAAAAACCATCCAGATTCTGACCGCCCCCAAAATACCAGTACTGTTCCGGAACATCCTCAAAATCCAACACAGTCAAGGCATTAGCTGTACTGAAAATAAACAATACGGCTATCAATGAAATTAGTAAATTTTTCACAATTGCTCCTTTTAAATAGATGTGCGCTGTTAATTTGTTACACAACAACGATGTGCACTATTTATATAACTGTCTATCACCTCCTTTCGATAATCCATCATGCGCAACAGTAAACTTTGATCTACTGTATAGATCAAATCGCTGGTAATTAATTTGTCATAATATATTAATATACCGTCACTTACAAAATTGCTCAAAAGTAAGTGTGTACCACTTAATAAGAAAACGGCTTTTAATATAACAATATAGGTAATTGATAAAATATTTATGAGAACATCGATTGTGTAATCGAAAAGTAGAATTCGCAAATTATATGGTTATTGTAATAGATAACAGAAACTTGAGTTATTGTCAACCTTTTTTTGAGCTTATCCCAAAAAAGTGTTAAACTATGGTTTTATAAATTTATGAAACATATCACTTAGCATATTTGCTTATTAGATAGATTCCGGCAGGTTCACGTCGGATTCAGGATTTAACCCGCAGGTTGGAATACTGACATCCGGCGAAATAACTAAACCTATAATAAAAATGAACTGCTTGAGAAGGAGGTACTCAGATGTTCAGCAAGATGTCAATAACCACGGTTGTTATCATTGCCTGCCTGATCGCTGCAAACGCATTCGCTGGAGAGATAACAAAAGTCTCCATTGAGGAGGCTCAACTACGTGAGAAGTTGCCTAACGACAGCAACTTAATCTACAATGGGCCTGTAATTCCGCTCGATCTTCAGGATGTAGCTGATTCCCCGGGTGAAACGGTTGGACGCACTTTCTACGATTATCAGACCAACGGATCCACCGGTTATCGGATTATGAAGCATGAATGCGGAACCCATATCGCCTGGATGCGCGGGATCAGGGATCATACCGGAGAACGCGTTATATTTTACAACTATATAGATACCAACGGGAATATCATATACGGCAGTGACGGAACTCCGGTTTCCAGCGGCACTAGGGATGGATATACTAACTTATCCGTAAAAACGGATGACGGTGTAGCGCTGGTGGCATACCACGATGCGAATGTAAACACGGTTCATCTGGCTGCTGATGCGCTTTGCGGAGCTGGATTGTTTACAATTTATGATATACCGAACTCCCAACCGGGTGACTTCGAACTTGTCTGGCCCTATATTACTTACGATATGGGCGGTAGAACCCATATTACCGTTACCGAGAATTCAGGACTCGGCGAGGAGCAAACCGCCGCTCATACTTACAGTGAAGATGTCGGAAACACCTGGAGGGACCTCATCCCTTATGATACCCTGATGGATGTATCCGGGATCGTAGTTTCTTCCCCCATCGATAATAAAGTAGCTATTGTCTATACTAAACCGATCGACGACGGAACTGAACCGAATCAGTTCAATAACGATGTTGTCTATATCGAATCGTTGGATGGCGAAACTTGGGATTATAGTAATCAGGTCAATATCACGAACTATGTTTGGGAAGACACCATCAGAGCATATACCGACGTCGCCGCCTGCTATGATTATTGCGGAAATCTTCATATAGTATGGAATACGCCATATTATAACGCTGAGGAAGGTACAATTACCGAGGATGCCTGCTTGCTGTTTCACTGGAGCGAGGTCACCGGCATTGATCTAATCTTTAATGCCTGGCACTCATCCTATCCGGGCGCCTGGAATCGATCCGCTTCCAAGATGTCGATCTCGTGCGCTGTGGAGGGTTGCCTCTATGTCCTCTGGACGCACTTCGATGATATCGATATATCGACCGGGCTCTATTCAAATGGTGAGTTGTATCTGTCCGGTTCAAGAGACTGCGGTTCTACCTGGTCGGAACCGGTTAATATAACCAATACAGCAACTCCAGGATGTCAGCCGGGTGATTGCGACAGCGAGCACTGGTCTACGCTTGCTCCGCAGGTCGATGATTCGCTTTACATAACGTTTATTGAAGACAAAGATGCTGGCGGAATTCCACATGACGAAGGCTTTTCTACTGAAAATCCGGTGCGCTATGTATCGGTTCCCGTGACATTGCATGATTGCGAGTGCGGTAGTAATCTGGATGATTCCACCGAAATTCCATCGGTATTCGCGCTCAGACAGAACTACCCCAATCCGTTTAATGCTTCCACTAATATCGATTTCGTTTTAGACCAGAATGGCTATGTGGAATTGAGCATTTACAATGTTCTGGGGGAAAAGGTGGAAGAGTTGATCGACGAGAGGCTTTCTATCGGCGAACACTCCGCTACTTGGAATGCCGCTGGATATGCATCCGGAATATACTTCTATAAACTGTCAGTCAGCGGAAAAAATGCGGTGCGAAGGATGGCGCTGCTAAAATGAGTCTGAATTGCTATAACATCGCTTTCGGACTGACCAAAATACGCATTATGGCGCAGTCTTAAAGGCTGCGTCTCCACTTAGTGAAATCCGTTCATCGTCCGGGCATTTTTTGATTCCCATTCATAAAATTAAACATATTGATTCAATTTGTGTTTTTTCCTTGACTCCAACATTTCCTTAACGTTAAATTAACAGTTGTGAAATATTGATTTATAGATATGTTTGAGGATAATAAATCGAGATAGATTAGGAGGAGTGTGTTGCATAACAGCAAATTACTAATTGGGATTTTAATTTTAATGGCGGGGGTAGCGTTCATTTTAGCAGGTTGCACAAAGGATGAGGTTGTTCCCGCGGAACAGCCCCCGGAAGGTTCTATAACCGCAACCTCCACAGCTATTAATGCGGGCGAATCAATTGTCCTTACTGCCAATTACACAGATCCAAACGATGATGAATTGACATTTTCTTGGGTGGTGGAAGCAGGCACCCTGTTTGATCCGGATAGTTCCGTGACGGCCTGGAATGCGCCCGAAACCAGAGGGATTTATTCGTTTTACTTAACAGTGTCTGATGAAACCTATGATGTTCTGGATTCCATTAGAATTGATGTCGGGCAATATGAGCCTCCTACCGGCGAGGATGAAGCATATTTTATAGGCGCAGAGGCCTGCGCGAACTCCGGTTGTCACCAGGAATTAATCGTAGGGGGTGATCAATATCCATGGTTGTATGAGGAATGGTTGGAAACCAGCCATGCACAAGCGTTTGCGAATCTGCTTGATATCGGATATGCTCGGGACGATAACTGTCTTCCCTGCCATACCACCGGCTGGAACGCTGATGCTGATAACGGCGGATATGACGAGTATAAGTTTCCTTATTTAGAAGGCGTAGGATGCGAAAACTGCCACGGACCAGGATCGCAGCATCAGTTTACTCTACAAACCGATGACACTCTGCAAAGCTGCGTAAACACCGGTGCATGCCATCCCGGGGCAGATGAAACCGTATGGAATTGGGGTAATCGTAATGATATCCCGGATCCGGAAAATCCATCTGATACGCTCGTATATCCTCATCCTAATCCATGGCCGGAGGGCTTTGATTCCAGCATGGTCATAACCATGGAAGCTCAACCATGCGGTGATTGCCACCAAGACCAACATTATCCGTACTATTCCGAGTGGCAAAGTTCCGCGCATAGTACTTCGCACTTAGCTTCCGGTGGAGCGGCCGATTGCGGACCTGCTTGCCACACCGGAATCGGATTTTTGAATATTGATATCTTCGACAATAGTTATCCTATCGAACCGGAAGATAATGCCATTGTGTGCCTTGCCTGTCACGAATCCCATTTTCCAAAATACGACGGGGAGGTACGCATACCAGTCGGATTCCTTTGCCAGAGGTGTCATAATGAGGAGCAACTGGACGTGGAAACCTCTATTACCGACGAGCCTAACCATGTTCACGGACCGATGTTCAAGGGATACGGTGGTTATGAATATGATGATTCCGAATACGACAATTCCGGTCATACAACTGCTCTGAGACTCGACGGCTGCGCAGCGTGCCACGTTTATATGGTGGATACTGACAATAACGGATTCGATTATAATACCCCTCACACATTTACGGGAGTTACCATCGAGAACTGTCAGGTGGAAGGATGCCACCCCGGCGCTACTGATTACAATATCAATAGTGTTCAGGATCAGGTCGATTCCCTGCTGACCGTTCTGTCGGACTTGATCGAAAGCGCACCTGACGGAGATGCTAAGGATAGAGCCACATTTAATAAGCTATTCGTGGAAAACGATGGCAGTAAGGGCGTCCATAACAGCACCTACGCCATCCAACTGCTGACCGACTCTATCGAAGACTTGGAATAAGAATAAACTGAAATAACGATAAGAACTTCAAAAGGCTGCCTAAATCAGGCAGCCTTTATGTATTAACAGTAACAGACACGATCCTTGACTCCTATCGGTTTAATCGTGCGGATCAATTTTGCACTTGACTGATGTGCTTAATTGCCATAGCTTTTGGATAAGCATGAATCCATTTAAAAAATGCCCTGTTTGCGGCGGAGAGTTGGCAAGAAAAGAGGTAGAGAAGTTATTGCGCGGCGGCAAGCATACGGCTTTCTTACGAGTATGTGCGGAAGTATGTCTGCATTGTGGGGAACGTCTATATACCGAAGATACGGTTCGCTATTTTGAAAAAATCCGAAACAAATTGAAAAACGAGGACCTTTCCGAATTTCAGCCGTTGGGGCAGTCGTTTGAGGTTGGGTAATATTATCAAAACCAAATAGGAATTGAGCAATGCAGAAGACTAGAAGGCGAGCATTTGAAAGGTAAAAAGTAATTTTTATTACGGTAAAACAGAGAATAAACACAGCTAAATTAAC
>WJIR01000231.1 GCA_014730175.1 Candidatus Zixiibacteriota bacterium | reverse complement strand
GGATGATGGAAAAGATTTACCGGGTCCACAATCAACCAGCAACCGCACTATGTCCAGCTCATGACAAGGGCGAAGCCGTCCAACCAACGGCTTTATTACGGATGAAGATAGCTGATCGGATATCGTGATCAAAACCGCACCCCATAAAATTATCACCACCCCCTGTCGTTTTTTCAAAAGGGCTACCCCTATAATAATTACGCCGAGGGGAACGATGAAATAGCTTTCGGTTGTGATAAAAGGCATTACGATATCCATTACACCGTTCTGTATGGTTTGGTTAATAAATATGAACACTGCAACATCAACGCTTTGAATAAATTCCAGCATCCCTCCATCCTTTAATTATAAAATTCCACTTTGCCATTGGTTGACTCGGTAAGCGCCCTCTTAAATCGCTCAATGTATGATAATCTTATCTGCAGCTTGAAATTGGCATCGGGGCTGTAGATTTCTTCGGTAACTCTGGCGTAGAAATTACCCGCAAGATGATAAACAGATGAAACCATATCAGCCGGTACCGATAAGCTGATTTCGCTGAATAATATCCTGGTAACGGTTTTACACTGGCACAGAACTTCATCGGCGGCGGCGGCGTAAGCGCGAGCCAGGTTGCCGGTTCCCAGCTTAGTTCCCCCGAAGTAACGGGTGATTACAATTGCCACATTGGTCAAACCGGAGGACTCAATTGAATTCATTATCGTCGATCCCGCCGTTCCCGACGGCTCTCCCTGATCGCTGTAACGGTTTTTGATTTCTTTGCCTATTCCCACCTTGTATGCGAAACAATTATGCGTGGCGTCATGGAATTCCGAGGAAATCCTGCCGATGAATTCTTCGGCGTCCTCAACTGAGCGCACCGATTCCACCGAGCCGATAAAGCGCGATCCTTTAACTTTTATTTCGGCGCGAGCCGGTTCCGATACTGTGCGGTATTCATCGGAAGGCGGGTTTCCGTCCGATTTATCGGTAGCTGGGGATTTTGCCATAGTTTATTGCAGATGCAGGTACTGTTCTTTGAGCCTTTTGAAACGGGATGTGTAAATCATTTCATAAAGCTCGAGTTTATCGGCAAAATGAGTTTCCGCAAAAGCCTTGATTCGCCTCTCCATTTTATCGGCTGCATCCGGTTCGATGGTTCGATTCTCGATTTTCCTGCAGAGATAATCGACCATCCGCTGCATTCGGCGATATGTATTATCTTTTCGTTCATTATTTTGTATCATATATCAACCATACTCTATATATTGAATATATCACGAAGTTCCGATGAATGCAAATGGTTGTGACTACGTGATGTGATTAATCCCCATCCGACATTCAGCCCACCAAATGCAGGTGGAAGCTAAAGAGTTAACACCTCAAATTGGAGGGTCATACTTCCGCGCTGAGTACTTGGCCTATTTCAGCAATGTCATCCGTTCAGTGAAAACATTATCGCCTGCTTTGAGCTTATAGAAGTAGACACCGGAAGCATATTCCGAACCATCCCAGGTAACACTATAAATTCCAGCTTTTTTTGGGGAGTCCACCAGCGATTCTACCTTCTGCCCGTTTATGTTATAAACTGCCAGCGATACATCGGCATCTTCCGGTAATCGATATGTAATGACAGTCTTAGCGTTAAATGGATTGGGGTAATTTGCTAATATCTGGATATCCTTGGGGGTATATGGATCCACAGGCTCGTCGATTCCGGTCATCTGCGGGAAGTACAATGCGCCGATATCAGCGCGGGTGCTGTCGGGATCGAGAGGGGAACCCGGGAAGCCGGCATCTATACAGGGCGATCCTTCCTGCAGATTGAAATCACCGTCCTGCGGCGCTACCAGCAATGGATCTACGAATATGTTTCCTATGGATGGTTCGCAATTGAAGAAATCACCCGACTCGTTTTGATAGAAATCATTATAGATTATCAGGGGCGGATTTGCTATGGAATCGGTGTATATACCATATTCTCCGCTTTCCATAATTATGTTGTTTACAATAGCTATGTTACTCGTATCTATCTGTCCTGCTCCAACTCGTATGCCATTCTCACCGCATCGATAGATAGTGTTGTTTCTGATCGCTATATCGTAAGCTTCACCTACATACGGATGACAGATCTCTATGCCATTTATTGCGCAGTTCATCAGAATATTCTTATCTATAACATGAGAAAATCCGGCAACTGCAATACCTATTGAACCTATTTCCTCTTCATTAATCATATTACCGCTGAACCAATTATTTTCTCCCTTGATTTCGACCGAAGGGTAGTTAACCCATCCTGGATAATATTCACTCCCCAGATTGTTTATAAACCGATTATCATAGATTATATTATTAGTACCATCTATCGACAATGTAATTGTCACCGACCCTCCTTCTTCACCCAAACCTCTTAGATTTTCCATGAATAGGTTGTTATCGAGTTTGCTGTCGCTGGCATTGAGAGCCAATGCTGCTGGACCATAGACTGATCCATTCTGGGTAAATTCGTTACCGGATATGATACAGTTGGGACTATTAATAGAAGCTCCCCCAATCGCCCCGCGCGCGAACATCGGATTAGAATCGCCGGCTCCATTCCCGATGATTTTGTTATCTTTGACTATCAATCGTTCACCGCTAACATATATCCCTCCTCCCCTGCCCCCCAGCCAACCGGAAACGCTATTTGAAAGGATGATATTTCCTATAATCCCTAGATTATTAGCTGCATTCGCAAATATTCCTCCACCTACGCCGTCATCCATCTCACCGGCTTCATTGTCGATTATAATATTGTGCATTATCCGAACCGAGCTTGAGTCTATGTAGATTCCGCCACCTTTTATTTGCGCCGACATGAGAAGTCGAGTTCCCTTCCCACCGGTTATGGTAAATCCCTGCAGAACCGATGTAGTATCCTCCCCGGAAACTAACATTACAACTGAACACGAATCATAACCTGCTATATGCGAACCATCAATAATAGTATTAGCGACAATCACACTATCAGGCTCATAAAGATAATTACTGGTCAGTAGTATACCTTTTCCCAGAAAATTTATCTGATCGTAATAATGCCCCTCACTCACCAGTAACGTATCGCCATCAGCTGCCGCCTCGACTCCGAGCTGGATCGAATCATAATCTGTTGGGATACTTATAATTGTAGCTGCGGAATTTGAGCTGAATAACTGGATGAAGATTATGCCCAAGGGCAAGAATAATCGCATGGTGCCTCCTAACCAAACAACTTAACACAAATAAATGGACTCCGCTATGTAAAAAAATATGCATAAATCGTTGCATATTGTAAGTTAGTTCATTCGTCATACAGATATTTTAACTCTTTATATAAACCATTTTCCTTAGCCTTATGTTTCAAGAATAAAATATTGTGAATTGACAGGATTAAGCTTTATAATCATTGGTAGAAACTATGTTAAGTAAATACGAAGCAAAATGGACCACAACTGGGAAAACAGATTAAGAATCGTCACGATCGTTATAGGGGCAGGTTTTATTGTATCCTATTTAATCCTCGCTGTTATCAGGATGAATTATCCCTTCGAACTTGAATGGATCGAAGGCGCTATCGTGGATTCATGCCGATGGATATTATCAGGTAATCAGCTCTATGT
>WJIR01000230.1 GCA_014730175.1 Candidatus Zixiibacteriota bacterium | reverse complement strand
GAACATCTCTATGGTGTTGGTCATTGCATTGACCCACCCTACGAAAAACTATTTCTCCCTTTCCCTCTCCCTGACGAGGGAGAGGGTGGATTCGCCCCGCGTTTCGCGGGGCGAAGACGGGTGAGGGGTGTCCGCGCGCGGTAGGTCGGGTTCCGGAATTCGGCGACAGCCGAATGGAGAAACCCGACAGCAAAGCAAATGCAGGGCGGGTTAAAACCCGTCGTTATTTAAAATAGTGATCCTCCCCGCGTTAAAACGCGGGGTCTCGCTTGAACCTTTCGGTACATGGTTTTGTCAAACATGAACCCCGCCCAACGACGCCTAAAAATTAACGCCTAATGACTATTTAAGCAGTGTCATCCGCTTCGTTACAACTTTCTCATCTGCTTCCAGCCTGTAGAAATATATCCCGCTGGAATAGGTCGATGCGTTCCAATTCACAGAATGCACCCCAACTTCTTTATAACCGTTGTCCAGCGATGCCACGTTGCGACCGGAAAGGTTGTAAACGGAGAGATTCACATTGCCTGCATCATTTAGCTTATAGGTAATGGTTGTAGTCGCATTGAAAGGATTTGGATAATTCTCAACAAAAAAAGTGTGTGGTGAATTCAGCGGCGGTTCAAGGTCGTTTAGATTGTCAAACCATCCCGAGAGATTCCAGCTATCGGCAGAGGAGTTCTGACCATGCCGTCCTTGCACAACCGTGAACTGGAATGATGTGGAATCGCAGTATATGGAGGGGTAATCACCGCAGTATGAAATATAGTCGTATACCCCCAGGGGAGCAAAGTTCGGGATATCCTGCCTGATATTATTGACCTGTATGAACTGACCGGGATAAAGCAAAACATCATCGAATCGCTCGATAGGTCCGTACATTCCATACCCGGGAGCGTTCAGCATAATCCATACATCAACTACTTGAGAACGCGCGGTGTTGTTGATCAGCCTGCCACGGTAACTGAATGATCCTCCCGGCGGTACCTCAATCGGGGGATCGTTCGGGAGTGTTTCTACCGAGGCGTCTAATTCAGGCAATCCTAAATCTCCGAGATTCTCAATCTCTCCTTGCAGGATTTCCCGCATTGAATAATCCTGCACAAAAGCCCATATATGAGTATTCTCCGAGACATATTCCTGGTCCAGAATGAATGCAGGTACTTCGTGAAGGTAGGTATTTCCCTGCTGATAAGACACTGCCTGTCCGGTATCCGGTGATAGAAATTCTCTGAAAGTTTGATGATGCCAGTCAATACCGTTAGGAGCGTCATAATAGATATTACTCTCGGTAATTCCATAGAATAGACGGAGATCGGAGAAAGGAATGGAATCCAGAGCATTGACCCGAATAGCGAGTTCAACTTCACGGGTATCGGGATCGTATGAGCCGTTAAGGAAAATATCCAGCGGAGATTCCTCCTCCGCTCTCATGGTTATATAGTAATCCCAGGCGCCATGGCTGCTGCCGCGGTCGACACCGTCGACAAATAAGTGCGGAGTGTAATTATTACCATAATAATTATTCCTGGTATGCACAGGCGGGGGATTCCATAGATAAAAGGGATCATACTCAGAGGGCCACCAAACATGGTATCTTATCGCCATAAAATCATCGGCATGGTTTTCTATAATCTGATTCATGGTCGCTTCGGCAGCAGCGCAATACATGCAGGATGTATTCGTAAAAAGCTCGCCTACCACTTTCCTTTGTACTGCAATACTGTTTACCGCAATACACAGGACCACGATAACGGTCGTTGTAATAATCCTTTTAATCATTCTTTCCTCCGGGATAAGTAAGTCTATTAATGCATCCTCTCGTTTGGAACACAAGTTTATAAACACTTTATTTGTTTTCATTGAAGAATCATTTTTATATGATAGCCATGCGTCCTTATGGATACCGGTGGATTGACTGAAGATTCTGGTACTAAAGAGCATCCATGGTTGAAATGATATGGCATTGTTGAGGCTGCGGAATTGCGCGCCTGCCGGATAATAGGTATTCCTTTGAAAAATGTCAAGTTTCTTGTATTGAGTTTTGTGAGATATTCGAATTCTGTCTACTCGACAAATTAGAGAATTTGCAGCGAAGGTTGTATCAGCCTATTGACAGATTACTAACGATAGATTATAATATACTTTGTGCGATATCGAATTCTTCGCTGTTCTTATCAAAGCCATAATACTTAAACCGAATTTTATCGTTATTTATACGATGGTCAACACGTATGGAAGGATATATTTCATCTAACCGTTTAATTCAAATTAGGAGGAATTATGAGAAGAGGATTGATCTCACTAATCATGGTCATTTTTATGATCACAGGGATTGCGTATGGCGAGTACCTCGTGGAGGGAAAGGACTACGTAGATAACAAGATCGTAGTCAATTTTTTGCCCTCCGTGGGTAATTTGCAAATCGACAAATCAAACGGAATTCCGCAGTGCGGAATTGAAGAAGTTGACAAACTGAATCGCGATTATCTCGCATTCGATATGTATCGGTTATTCCCGACAAATAACGACCAAAAGCTGAGATATTACTATGTGATTCGCTTTGATGATGCTCCGGAGCTGGAATGGTTGCTTACCAGATACGATGTCCTGAGTTCTGTGGAGCATGTCGAGCCTGTAAGTATCGAGAAGCTGTTAGCTATTCCCAATGATCCGCGTTATGATGACCAGTGGCACCTTCCGAAAGTGGAAGCTCCCGCCGCCTGGGATATCGAGAAGGGCGATGAGAATGTGATAATCGCAATACCGGATACCGGTGTCGATTGGGATCATCCGGATCTGCAGGATCACATGTGGATAAATGAAGCCGAGGACTATAACGGGAACGGCGTTTTCGATAACTTCCCGGTTGGTCAGGGCGGCGATATCGATGGAGTAGATAATGACAACAACGGATATGTTGATGACGTTACCGGCTGGGACTGGGTTCATACCAACTCATGGCTATGCACCGATGCCGATTGTCGAAACGCTGACAACGATCCGATGGATTACGTGGGACATGGAACCCATTGTTCGGGAATCGCCTCGGCGGTTACCAACAATGGAGTTGGTGTTGCCGGATTGGATTGGGATGGCACTGTGATGCCATTGAGAATCGGTTATCAATACCTCTTTATCCTCGGCGTGGTGGAAATGGATTGGGCGGCATCATCGATCGTTTACGCTACCGACAAAGGCGCTAAAGTGGTATCCTGCAGTTGGGGTTCTGCAAACACAGGCGGATTAGGGGCGGCAGTCGATTATGCGGTCGCTAATAATGTGCTGGTATTTTCCGCCGCAGGTAATGATAATAATCAGCAGCAAAGTTACCTTTGTACTCGCGCCGATGTGTTGGCAGTTGCCGCCACCGATCAGAACGATCACAAAGCATCATTCTCCAATTATGGCACCTGGATCGACGTTAGCGCTCCCGGTGTTAGTATTCTCAGCACCGTGTTCAACAACGGTTATACCAGATTCGACGGTACGTCGATGGCATCACCCTTAGCGGCAGGCTTAGCGGGACTCGTATTCTCGCAAAATCCTCAGATGACCGGCCAGGAAGTTGCTCAGCGAATAATGGACACCTGCGATGATATCGATGATATCAATCCCAACTATGCCGGGCTTTTGGGAGCGGGAAGGATTAACGCATACGCTGCGTTGGAGGGAGGAGGTCCCTCTCCGGATCTTTCGGTTCTCATGGTTCCCGATGATCCTCCGATAACGGTTCCCCCGGGCGGTTCGTTTACTTACACCGGAATCGTGAGTAATGATGGCGATTCGCCGGTCGTAACCGATATCTGGGTTATGCTTGATATACCCGGATATGGTATGTATGGACCGGTGCAGCAGGCAAACAACGTTTCGCTAAATGCAAACCAGACAATTTCATACAGCGGAATCACACAAGACGTACCGAACTACGCGCCTACCGGTTTGTATTATAATATCGCTTACGTTGGAGATTATCCGGGAAGCCCCGTTGATTCGGCTTATTTCGAATTCACGGTGAGCGGAGCCAGAACCGGCGATGTCAGCGAGTGGGTTTTGACCGGATGGTTTGACGAATACGGGGAGAATGTACCTGCTACGACCTCCCTGCTGGAAAATTATCCTAATCCATTTAATGCCAGCACCAGCATAAATTACTATCTGGCAGAAGCAGGAAATGTAAATCTGGAAATCTACAACCTTATGGGGCAAAAAGTAGCGACGTTAGCCGAAGAGGAGCAAGAAGCAGGCCGGCACAGCGTAACCTGGGATGCTTCGAATTATACATCGGGAATCTACTTCTACAAACTATCGGTGGACGGCAATGTATTCACCAAACGGATGACATTACTTAAATAGTCATTGGTCGATACGTGCATTGACGGGTTTATCCATTGTTGTGATGTCGGGTGTCTCCACCCGACATCACACTTGTATTCGGAGTCCGGAAAATAGCCGGTAGCCGAAGGCTTGCCCACTACAGATGCGCTTTCGCTACCGATCAGCAAATTTATGAATAATCCAGGTTAGTACATTATTCCAGACTGACAAATCCTTGAAAGAAATTATCGGGATCATACTTTTTCTTGATTTCCTTCAGGCGCTCATAGTTCGGTCCGAATGATTTGCTGAAGAAATCCTTGCCCTCTTCGCCAAAACCGGGGAAGTTCATATATGAACCGACATCGACTACCTCGATGATCTCATTATAGGCTTTTCTTGTCCATTCAACATTCTCATCATTCGCTTCGGGTTCGTCCCAGTTAGATTCATAGTTGATCATGAAGGGCGCATTCCTCTGATAAAACGCGGTGCTATCCGAATCGACACGATTTACTTTTCCTCCCAAAGCCCAGACATCGATTGAGGTCAATGGAGACGGACGATCGGAACCATGCTTGATCATAAGATCAATAAGGTCATCGTTTAGTTCGCTGACGTATGCGGACTTCCAATAATAATTGCGACCATCCGGAAAGTCAGCGTCAATCGCTTTCTGAACAAATTCAAAAGGCATCGGTTCACTCACGTCCGCTACCGGAGTTCCCATCTCACGGAATGGCTTTAATACTTTTTCTCCCTCATCGACTGACCCGGTATAGCTTCCGAGGAATATAAAGACAGGTTCTCCTTTGTATTCATCGGGTATAAAATCCTCATCGGGAGCGCTCCATATTAATCCAATAACTCCGAGTTCCTCGGGCGCATCGGGGAAATAATCCCTCATCAGCTCAAACCCCTCTTTTGCCTTGGATAGCGGATAAATGGTCAGCAGTAACCAAGCTTGAGGATCCATTGGATAAAGCTGGAATTCGAATGAGGTTACTATCCCGAAACTGCCGCCGCCTCCCCGGATAGCCCAGAACAGGTCGGGATTTTCTTCGGCGCTTGTGCGAAGTAATTCCCCTTTAGCGGTAACCACTTCAGCGGAGATTACATTGTCAAGCGATAAACCGTGTTTGCGAGTCTGCCACCCATATCCTCCGTGCATGGTTAGTCCGGCAACTCCGGTTTCTGAAACCACCCCGAGAGGCGTGGTAAGGCCGAAGGGCGAAGTCTCATGGTCAACATCCCCTAATGTAGCGCCGCCCTGAACCAGCGCTGTTGATTTTTCGGGATCAACATGAACGGAATTCATACTGGATAAATCAATAACCATGCCATTATCACAGGTAGCTTTCCCGGCGACATGATGGCCTCCGCCGCGAACGGTTGTTAAAAGATCGTGTTTTCGGGCGAATTTGACCGCAGAGATCACATCGGCAGTTCCGCTGCATTTTGCGATCAGACACGGTTTTTTATCGATCATCCCATTCCATAAGGAGCGGCGCTCTTCGTAATCATCGTCAGTTGGTTGAATTAAATCGCCCCTGAAATTCATTTTAAAACCATTAAAAACCTCATCGCTAAGGTCAACATTTTCCCCGTTTGCATTTATGGCATTCAATAAACTCATATATCTCCTTTTATATTTACGATTTCAAGTGGGTAAATTCTGTTACTACTAACGATTTTATAAAAATATCGTTCCGGCTAATTGAAAAAGGGTCGTCTCACCGTTGTATTACGATACCGATTTTTGGATCGCAGCCTCGGACTCAATAACGACTTAAACAGACCGAAAATAATAAGAGCTTAAAGAAAGGGGGAAATATGAAAAGGAATGTATATGTACGGATAATCATATACTCAATGTTTGTGTTGTTAGCCATCGGGTGTTCCAATAAAGATAGTCAAGTGGTGGAATTACAAAACTACCCGCTGGACGGATTAGCCGGAGTAATAACTAAAGCAAATATTGAACTGGACAAGGAGATATCCAGCGATGGCAACGGAGCACTGTTAATTCATGCGACTGAACACGCCACCATTCGTTTAATCGAAACCGGCGATATTGACGTTGAACAAGCCAGATTGATTTACAAGGCTCAATTGAAAACGGAGGATTTTCAGGGGCAGGCTTATCTTGAAATGCTTTGTCATTTTCCGGGTAAAGGAGAATTTTTCTCGAGAGATTTGCAGTCGCCGATCAGAGGTTCTACCGATTGGGTTTCCGAGGAAACGCCGTTTTATCTGAGGAAGGGTGAGAATCCGGATAATGTAAAGCTGAATTTAGTTATAGAGGGCAGCGGTACCGTTTGGATTGACAATATCAAGTTGTTAAAAGCGTCTCTGTGATAATTAACCCTGATAATTCATAAAAACATTAATTCGTAGCCGAAGGCTTGTCTTTCGGGATTTTACAACAATAAACAATTTACAGTCCGGAATTCGGGGTCCGGAGAGGAGCCGGAAGCGCAAGGCTTCCGCTACCGGTTAGGGAAATTTATGAATAATACGGGTTAGAGCAGCGTAGTTTCTGGTCTAACGATTATTTCATTTGACTTTGGCTTTTGCAGGTTGTAACATTTACGACATAGTATGATTAAGGTTGAAACACCCAGAGCAAAATATATATTCGTAACCGGGGGTGTCACTTCATCTCTGGGAAAAGGGATTGCAGCGGCATCGCTGGGATTGCTGCTAAAATGCCGCGGATTGAAGGTTATGATGCAGAAACTGGATCCCTATATCAATGTTGATCCCGGCACCATGAACCCCTACCAACATGGTGAAGTATATGTGCTCGATGACGGCTCCGAAACCGACCTTGATCTCGGTCACTATGAACGGTTTATCGGAACCGATCTGGGAGCTGTTCATAATGTGACATCGGGGCAAGTGTATCATGCGGTGATATCCAGAGAACGACGGGGCGATTACCTGGGGGCGACAGTGCAAGTTATACCGCACATAACCAATGAAATAAAGTCGCGGATAAGAGCGGTTGCCGATGTAGAAAAGGATGTGGATGTGGTTATTACCGAGATAGGCGGTACGGTTGGCGATATCGAATCACAACCGTTTTTGGAGGCTATTCGGCAGTTGGGAATAGAGGAAGGGCGCGGGAATGTACTATTTATTCATCTAACATTGGTTCCATATTTAGAAGGTACCGGCGAATTGAAAACCAAGCCTACTCAACATTCGGTTAAAGCCTTGAGGGAAATCGGAATTCAGCCGGATATTTTACTGTGCCGTTCCCCACGACCGTTATCAAAGGATATTAAAGAAAAAATCGCGCTTTTCTGCAATGTTCCTTCCGAAGCGGTGATACAGGATTTGAATTGCGAAAGCATTTACGAGGTACCGTTGCTGTTCCATACGGAGATGCTTGATAATCTGGTTGTTCATCACATGAATCTGTGGTGCAAGGATCTCGATCTGGCTAAATGGGAAACCATTGTCGACAAGATCAAATATCCAGCCAAAAAGGTAAAAATCGCTATCTGCGGGAAATACATTCAGCTTAAAGACGCTTATAAAAGTATAATGGAGAGCTTTGTTCACGCGGGCGCCGAGAATGATGCCCGGGTGGAATTGTTTTGGGTATCTTCCGAAGATATAAAGAAAAAAGGCGCCGAGTATCATTTGAAGGATGTTGATGGATTGCTGATTCCCGGAGGATTCGGGGAACGAGGAATAGAGGGCAAAATCGAGGCGATTCAGTTCGTGCGGGAAGAAAAGATACCGTTTCTGGGAATTTGCCTGGGTATGCAGTGCGCCACTATTGAGTTTGCACGGAATGTGTCGGGATTGGAGGGCGCTAACAGCACCGAATTCGAACCGGAAACAGAGCATCCGGTTATCCACCTGATGGAAATGCAGAAAAAAATATCGGACAAAGGCGGGACTATGAGGTTGGGCGCATATCCCTGTCTGCTGGAGAAATCAACAAAGTCCGCCGAAGCTTATGGGATTTTGGAATTGTCCGAACGTCATCGGCACAGGTACGAATTCAACAATGATTACCGGAAACTATTTCAAGAAAAGGGGTTGGTTCTGGCGGGGCTCTCTCCTGACGGTAAACTGGTGGAGATAATAGAACTCAAAGACCATCCCTGGTTTGTGGGGGTTCAATTTCATCCGGAGTTGAAATCCCGTCCCGATAACGCTCATCCACTATTCCGTGATTTTATCAAGGCTTGTTTGGAGTATCAGTCGGTTGATTCCAACTCATCGATTGAATCCACTCAAAATGTCGATACCATCGATAAATAGAAAAGTTTATTATGGCGGGTAGTTTTAAAACAGGTGCCATTTCCGTGGGGAATGGGCAAATGATCTTCATCGCCGGCCCCTGCGTAATTGAATCCGAAGAGAGCACATTCAAAGTTGCTGAGAAGTTGGCTAAACTCAAAGAAAAGCACACATTACAACTTGTTTTCAAATCATCGTATCTCAAAGCCAACCGGACAGCCATAGATTCATATACCGGACCAGGAATAGATAAGGGGCTGGATATCCTACGGAAAGTGAAGGATAAGTTCGGATTGCCGATTTTGACAGACGTTCATTCGGTCGCCGATGTCGCCCACGCTGCGGATGTGGCGGATTTCCTGCAGATTCCGGCGTTTCTTTGCAGACAGACCGATCTTGCGGTTGCAGTAGGGAAATCGGGCAAAGCAGTGAATATTAAAAAAGGGCAGTTTATGGCGCCGGAGGATATGGCGAATATCGCTCGGAAGATCGAGTCCACCGGCAATAATAAGATAATGCTTACCGAACGCGGAACAAGCTTCGGATATCACAATCTGGTGGTGGATTTTCGTTCCTTCGTGATAATGCGTAAACTCGGGTATCCGGTTATATACGATGCAACTCACAGTGTTCAGATTCCGGGGGGATTGGGGAATGCATCCGGCGGGAATCCCGAATTTATTATACCGCTGGCGAAAGCGGCGGTTGCCTGCGGTGTTGATGGACTGTTTTTCGAAACTCATCCGGAACCATCGCAGGCTCTCTGTGATGCTGATTGCCAATTGCCGTTGGCGCAAGTGGAAATGTTTTTAAGGGCTGTTTTATCCCTGACGGATAACTCTTAATTTCCGGTTATCAGGTGTAGAAGCATTTCAGTTAATATATCAAAACCGTAAAGATTTCGACCTACGGGCGTTACGCGGCAGCCGAGGGCATCTGCCGCGCACGGATCTGCTCTGAAAATATGGAACCACAGCGGGACAGGAATGTCCCGCCTACTAATATTTCGGTAGCGCAGACACTTGTAAACCTCTGGCTTATTCTTCTTTGCGATAAGCTTGATACCTTACTTCAGCAGCACCATCTTCCTCGACACGGTTTTATTACCACCGAACTTCAGGTTATAAAAATAAACTCCCGATGACAGCTTGTCCCCGTTGAAATCAACACTGTATTCCCCCGCGGTCAATTTTTCGTTTACCAGCTCCGCTACTTCCTGCCCCAATAGGTTGTACACCTTGAGATTAACATGACCGTATTTTGGTATCCCGAATTCGATTTTGGTGGAAGCGTTGGAAGGATTGGGATGTATCTCAAGCGCTAATCCGGAGGAATTTAATTGCCGCTCATCCGAATTCCACTGCCCATCCAGGCGCCACTCTTTATTGCCTGAGGCGATAGATATGCCGGTAACTTCGAAGTCAAATGATACCGAATCGCAAGCATCGGGATATTCGCCGCAATAAGCGGCATACTGGTAAGTTCCGGAGGGTGCATAATTCGGTACGGATTGGTTAAAATGCCCGTTTATGGTTTGGTTCGGGTTTAAAGGCACATTGTTAAAATACATAAGTCTAAAGAAACTCTCCTGATATATTACTCCCACCCAGATATCGGTAGTGACAGGTTCATCGGTATTATTGGTAATTACTCCGGTTAATCCGAAGGAGCCTCCGGGAGGAACCACGATCGGAGATTCATCCGGTATCATATCGATTTCGCTTTCGCATTGGCTGAAGCCGAATATCTCGACTGTATTCGATCCCGCCGCGCCCAATACAACCGCTCGATTATCAGAGGTTTCCACAGATTCCACCGGATCATACTGAAAGGTGGAGGTAGACATGAAGGAGCCGATTAAGGCAGCCTCCTGAAGATCGAAAATCAGCGTATAGTAATCATTATTCTGAATGCTCCTCACTACCGCTATATCACCGTTGGGGGATATCGATAAATCATGCGGTTTGGCGTTCGATGAAAATGAAGCCATCAGTTGCGGCGGGAAAGCGGATAAATCGTAAATTTCAACAGCATTATTACCCGCGCCTCCCACATTTATAGCGCGAGTGTCGGTCACCTCGATGGAATTAACGGCATCCATATCATTACCGGTTTCCGAGTTAAAAACCACTATTTCGGTAACCGAAGGCAGGTGGTAAAATGCAGTTTGCATGTCGTTATTATTGCGACTGCGCACAGCGGCTAATTCGCCATTCGGCGTTATAGCTACATCGTGCGGGTATCTGTCGGCAAAAAATGAAGCCAGTTGCACCGGCGGTGAAGATGCGATATCGAATATGCCCACCGCAGCATCACCAAGGCCTCCCAGCACGACCGCTCTGTCATTCGAGACCGCCACCGAATTTACCGCATCAACGGTTCTTATACCGGAAGAGGAAAAATCACCGATTAAAGTCGCTTCATTGAGATCATAAACCGTGGTATGCGGATCGTAATTAAGCCTGCTGTGAACGACCGCTTTGCTTTGGTCGGGCGTAATCGCCAGATCATGAGGTTTGGAATTAAAATCGAAGGCGGCTAAAGGAACCGGTTGCGGAATCGCCGGTGAAGTGGATAAAACGAAAATCAATACGGATTGAAGGATAATTTTGTAAACCATTTTAAACCCCTGCTTTAAAATTATAAAATAGATATTGAACACCGGGAAATGAAATGCCCAATCCGGGCTGGTATTGGGCATCCCTGCTTAATTCATCTGTTATTAAGAGCATTTTCATTCGGAAGCAAAAGATGATTTTGATGAAAGTTATTCGCTTTAAAAGGTGATGTCAAGTGAAACATTACGCTATCCCAAACTGTGTTATATAGATATGTTTCAACTTGACTTTGGGAATTAATTGGTTAAATTAAAATCAATCATTGTAAAACACACCTTCAAAATTTGGTAGTAAATCCCTTTTGAATTCCGAGGAGGATTAATGTCTAACTTAAGAAACATCCTATGTATTGCAGGAGCGTTCATCATCATCATCGCAGTTTTACCGAACGCTCAGGCATTTCATCAGCACGATAATCAAAGCATCATGGTAACTTTGCATACTCCGAAAGCATCGAATGTTATCGAGGCATCTCTGGAGAATCTAAATGAGTTTGAAAAGGTTAAGGTTTGGGTTTATTTTACGGACAAAGGGATTTATTCGCAATCTGAATATCTTAGTGCGTTGGGGCAAGCTAAATCAGTATTGACAGAGCGCGCCAAAAGACGCAGGGCGAAAGTCAGGGGCGATAACCTGGTGGATTTCCGCGACATTCCGGTGAATCCTGATTATGTTCAGCAGGTTACCGCTATGGGAGCCGAACTCAATCATAAAATCAAATGGTTTAATAGTATATCAGCTTATGTTTTTGCCGCTGATATCGACGATATAGCATCCCTTCCGTTCGTGCGTAGAATAG
>WJIR01000229.1 GCA_014730175.1 Candidatus Zixiibacteriota bacterium | reverse complement strand
CAGGGTGATATCCCTATTAAGGAAGCGCGTAAAATTACGCCGGAGGATTTCATAATCGGAGTATCCACTCACTCATTGGAGCAGGCAAAGAAGGCGGAAGCTGATGGCGCTGATTATATCGGTATAGGTCCGGTCTTTGCAACGCCGACCAAGGAGGATTACTCCCCTATTGGCGTTGATACCGTCAAGTCGGTACTCGGCGCTATCTCCATACCGGCGGTAGCCATCGGCGGGATTAATCTGGACAACTTGGATCAGTTGAAAACGGCTGGGGCGGTGAATGTGGCGATGGTAAGGCAATTCGCCTCGAACACATGCGAAGTTATCAAAATAGTCAATAAAAACATAGCGAATATTTGAAGCGAAAAGTTGCCTTTGACGGTTACCTGTTGATAATAACTATATCCGTACGGCGGTTTCGGCGGCGGTTTTCAGAAGTGTCGTTAGGAAAGCGGGGGCGGTATTCGCCGAATCCGAGCGCCGCTATTTTTTGGGGATCATAACCACATTGTTCCACCAGAAACCTGACCACATTGGTTGCCCTTGTAACGGATAATTCCCAATTCGATGGAAACTGCTTGGTGCGAATAGGAATGTTATCGGTATGTCCTTCTACCCGTATCTCATTGGGCAAATCGGAGAGCATCTGCGAGAGGGATCGCAGGAATTCTTTTGCCTTGGGCTTGATATCAGCTTTACCCTCCTCGAAAAATGCCGATTCGGAAATGTGCAAGATCAGATCATTCTCATTTAATATGGTCTCGATTTCCGGCTCGAGTTTATTGGCAGTGACATATTTCGAGATCGATTGCTCCAATTCTCGCAATTGATGCAGATTCCTCAGTCGCATCTGTTCGGCAAGCGGCAATACCCCACCTTTGCCCGACAGTATCGTAGGGGAACCTGCAAGTACGGAGTTAAGCGCGGTAGATACTCTTTCGAATTTCTGGGCATCGATACGAGACATCGAATAGAGCACGATAAACAGTGCCAGAAGCAGAGTTATCAGGTCGGCATAGGTTAGTAGCCATCTATCCAGATTTTCATCGTCGCATTTTTGTTTCTTTATCATAATCAATACACGTATTGGCGTTTTTCGGGTACAACGAACGAGGATAGTTTGGAACGAATCACCCGCGGATTCTCTCCTGATTGTATAGCGATCATCCCCTCCAGTATCAATCTCAAGGTATGCACTTCCGCATCGTGTTTACGCTTTAATTTATCGCTTATAGGCAGATAAACCAGGTTTGCTAATGCCACGCCCCAAAGGGTTGCGATAAAAGCAGTAGCGATTGAAGACGCCATCTGGCTGGTATCGCCGGCATTAGCGAGACTCTGTATCAAACCCAGAACCGTACCGATAATCCCCATGGTGGGCGAAAAACCACCGAGCTTACGAAAAAGCAGTATCCCGGCTTGATGACGTTCTGTCAGGTTATCTATTTCGGTCTCAAGCAAACCTTTCAGCGCAGTCATCTCGGTTCCGTCCACCACCAGCTTCAACGCTTGCTGAAAAAAGGGATTCTCAATCCTCTTTATGTAACCCTCGATTCCCAATATACCATTTCGCCTGGCGCGCTCCGACATCTCCCCTATTTGATCCACTATAACACGCGGATCGGGTTCCTTTTTGCGGAAGGCTATTCTGATTAAACTCGGTATCGATCTCAGAGTATCAACCGAGGTAGTTACAATTGCGGCGCCAAATGTCCCGAAAATCACCAGTATCATAGCAGGCGCCTGAAAGACAGCCGAAAGCTGACCGCCCTCCATACTATATGCTAACAATACAGAACCGATTCCTAAGAGCAATCCGCCAATTGTGGTAATATCCATATTATCTCTATATGATTCTCGCTGACAAAGTAATGTTATCCTTGTAAATAAATATCGGCATCCGTAGTTGCAGCTTAAGAGTATGGACAAAAACCGGTAAAATGGGTGGTAATCATTTCAGCAAACTTTTCCAGAGTCCGAAGCCCGGTTAGTCAGATGGGGATTTAAGAATATGTAGTGGGATATATCCCTCTGACATGAATTCCAGGCGCAGGTTGGATTCATAAATCCGCGACAGTCGAATGGAGAAACCCAACTCCGATAATAAAACGGTTGCGGCAATATCGGTAGCGCAGATACTTGTAAGATTCTTGGTTATTCCGGTCTGAATTATTCAATCTGATGCCTCCTGAAGTAATTCCAATTCTTGCGATTTTGCTTGCATTTTGCCCTTTTTCGTGATACATTTTCTTCACAGGGAGATGGAACTTCCTTTGAACCACGCCCGCTTACTGCATTGGCTGCGAGTTTAACTAATAGGAAATCGACATGGATTTAGCCGATTCTAATGGATTGTAACGCTCCGCGCTTTGATCAACGAGCTGTCCTGTGATAAGCTATAGAAGCAATCAAGTAGTATGTTTCTAATAGATTAAGCGATGATGGAATCAGATAAAAGCGAATTAGATTCATCCTTCACAAAAAGAATAACAGGTGAGTTGCTGCCGGTAGCCTTGATTGCGGTTATCTTATTTATTTTTGCCGGCGCATTTGATCTATCCGAGGCACTGCAAATTGCTGTCAATCAGTATGAGAAATGGGAGCTTGACGAGGTGATTCCGGTAGCCGCCGCTTGTTTTGTATTGATGCTGGCGATTTTTATACTCAAATCCCGCCAAGCTCAATTGCAGCAAACGAAACTGGAGCGATCGTTCCGGAAAAACAGGCGTATGGCCGTAATACTAAATAATCTACCGGATGGCATAGTTGCCACCGATTTGAATCATATCATAACATATTGTAACGTTCAGGCAGCAGATATTCTGGGAGTCGAAGAGATAGAAGGGCGCGATTGGAACAGGCTCTTCGAGGAAAACCAGTTTGATAACTCAATCGAAACATCAAACAGCGTCGAAACGGATGGTTTTGAGCCAACTTCATTCTTTCGGATCACCAAGCGCTACGAACGGGATATTTTGCTTTCAATAAAACGTACATTGATTAAAGATGCTAAAGACGAAGGTATCGGATTTCTATACCAAATTCAGGATGTATCCGCTCAACCCCTGGCTGAAAATGATATTACAGAACTCGCCGAACGGACCTCCCTCGGGGTAACGGTATTTGATAGTCAGCGTTTAGTTTATGCTAATACATCATTCCGGACAATGTTGGGGTTTGACGGGAATGAATCAAATCAATTGTTGAATTGCGATTCAATCGATTTAGTCGCCGAAGATGAAAAGAGTAGTCTGGAAGCGAGCATTAGAAAAATCTCTTATACCAATGCTTCCGGCGAACGTTTCCGGATGAGATTGCTTCATAGGGACGGGAAGGAGGTAATTGCTGAGGTTTCCCTGGAACCCTGCTTGTGGAAGGGGAACACGGCGGTGATGGGATTCTTTAGCGACGTAACAGAATATGAGAACAGAACCGGGCAGCTAATGGAGGAAAACAGGGAAGTAAATGAGCTTATCGCCGCACTGCCTTGCGCAACACTAAGATTATTTACAGCCGAGCGGATTAGTCGAAACTACAGGATTACTTATATTAGCGAAAATGCAGAAGTACTGACCGGTATCGATTCTTCAGAGATAATAGAAGAGTCTTCGGTTCTATTTGAGCGCATCCATAAAGAGGATAGGGAATTGCTCAAAGACGCTTTGAGGGAGTCGGCAGAATCTCTCACGCTGTTTGATATGGATATCAGAATAAAAAGCGAAGGAGGAAAGTCTAAATGGATGAAATTTGTCGCCAATCCTACATTATATAAGGGAAACGGCGTCTTATGGAACAGTTTACTGGTCGATATCAATGAGTTAAAAGAAAGGGAGTTGGCACTAAAAGAGGACTATGAGCGGTTGAAAATGCTTCTGGAGTGCTCCGAGGACATAATAGAGCTGCACGATCTCGAGGGAAGGTACCTGTATTATAATGCCCCACGAAAGCTCGGTTTGGAGAGCGAAGATGTACTCGGGAAAACCCCGGTTGATATATTTGAAGGTGAAACAGGTCATCATCTATTGACTCAGCTAAGAGAAGTAGCTGCTTCCGGTAAATCTATGGAGACCGAAAATCAGATTAGTTGGGAAGGCGAGCTTTTATGGTATTCTGAACTGATATATCCGATTATGAATGGAAATAACGAAGTGACGGGAGTAGCCAAGATAAGCAGGAATATCACTGAGCCTAAAAAAATGGAGATAGCGACAGATCGCGAGCGACGCAAACTAAGCTCCCTCTACGAAGCGATTCCTGCGTATGTTTACCTTCTATCGAAAGATTACACCATCACCTATGCGAACTATAAGTTCAGAAAGTTATTCGGTGATCCCGAAGGCAAGCATTGCTATGATATCCTTCATGGCAGATCCAAACCATGTGAATATTGTCCCACGTTCGAAGTCTTCGAAACCGAAATTCCCAAGCTGTGGGAATGGACGAACGATGATGGGAAAACCTTTATTGTACATGATATTCCGTTTTCGGAAGATGAGCGCCCGCAGGTGCTGCAATTGGGTATAGACATTACCAAACGTAAAAAAGTAGAAAATAGATTGAGGGAAATCGAGACTGAATTCAATGAGATAGCGAGTAACATAGAAGAAGGATTTTGGCTGGAATCAGTTGAAGCCGGCAAGCGCAGACAAATAATATACTGTAATCCGGCGCTGGAAAGGTTGCTGGGGATACGTACCGAAGAGCTTTACCGCTCTGATAGTGCGTGGTTGGATGTGATACATCCGGAAGACCGGGAACGGGTTGTTGCGGACTTTGAAAAGTCGCTGGATCGAAAAAGGGAACATAGTTTCGAATACCGGATAATTCGACCGGATGGTCGCCCGCACTGGCTTCGCACGAAGATATCTTTTGTTGAAAATGACGCCGGAGAAAAGTACCGAATGGTCGGAGCCGTGATAGATATTACTGATAGAAAAATATCAGAAGAAAATATCTACAGAGAAAAGGAAAGAGCCCAAAGATATTTCGATAGCGCAAAAGTGATACTTGTTGCTCTTGATTTCGACGGTTGTATCAGTCAGATAAATAAGGAAGGCTGCGCTATACTCGGATATACCCGTGAGGAGTTGTTAGGTAGCAATTGGTTCGATAACTACCTTGTTTCGCATGAAAAGGAAGACATAAAGAATATCTTTAGGAATCTTATGAGGGGTCACGTAACCGATTATCAGAGTATCGAGAGATTCGTTGTCTCTAAGGATAAGAAGCGTAGATTGATATCCTGGCACAATACGCTTTTAAAGGATGACAGAGGTAGAATTATCGGAACACTCAGTTCGGGAGAGGATATAACGGAAAAACGGGAGGCGGAAGAAGCCTTGATTTGCAGCGAGCAAAGATTCAGAACATTATTTGAAAAATCCTCCGATGCGCTGTTCTTACTTGATTGCGATGGAAATATCAGAGAAACCAATAATCAGGCATGTAAGAGTCTGGGATACAGAAAAGAAGAGCTTTTGGAGAGCCAGATTGAAGATATATTTGCCGATGAGCTTCCAATGGAAGCTAAGAATTTGATTTTGCAGGGGGAAGGTGGAAATGTTGAATTTACCTCCCGGCACCGCAAAAGAAACGGTACGACATTTCCGGTCGATGTGAAACTCGTTTTTCTCGATTATACCTCCGATACCGTGATTTTCCTATCAGCACGGGATGTTTCGCGAAGACGAAGAGCGGAGGCTGAACGTGAGAGATTGATCGATGAACTTAAGGATACATTGGAGCATGTGAAAACATTGCGAGGGATTATCCCGATTTGCTCCATCTGTAAGAAGATACGCGATGATGAAGGGTACTGGAATCAGCTCGAAGCCTACATCAAAGACCATTCGGAAGCGCAGTTTACGCACGGAATATGCCCTGAATGTGCCAGAAAACATTATCCCGATTTCTATAACGGTTAACCTTAATCTGGACCATTCATAAATTTCCTTATCGGTAGCGGAAGCCTTGCGCTTCCGGCTCTTTTCCGGACTCCAAATTCCAGACTGTAAATTGTTTATCATTGTAAAATCCCCGAAGGACGAGTCTTCGGCTACGGTTTACCGGCTTTTATGAATTATAGGGATTAATATCACAATCGTAAAGCAATAAAAGTTCAAGGATATAACTGATTAAAATCCCAAAAAACGAATCTTGATTCTAACAAAAATGTTGAAAATCCGCTGCAACTTTTATAAATTTCATACAAAGAAACATTTTACTCGTTAGTCAGTTGTTTATAAAAAATAGATGAAAAGGTGATAGATGTTAGAGTATGATGTAGTAATTGTAGGTGCAGGTCCCGGAGGTTTAACATCAGGGTTATACTGCGCGCGCGCTGAGTTAAAAACGGTTTGTCTGGAGAAATTAACTCCCGGAGGGCAGATCGCCAACACCGACAGAATAGATGACTACCCGGGTTTCCTTTCAATCGGAGGCGCGGAGCTTGCCAGCAAGATGCTGGAGCATGCCAGCCAATTCGGGATGGAGCTGAGGATGGAGGAAGCGCTTTCTGTTTCCATTGAAGGCAACTACAAAATAGTAAAAACCGATCAAGAGGAATACAAATGTAAGGCGTTAATATTCGGAACGGGAGGTTCGCCTCGCTATCTGAAGGTGCCCGGGGAAATGGATTTATATGGAAAGGGAGTTTCCTATTGCGCAATATGCGATGGCGCTTTCTTCAAGGGTGAGAAAATCGCTGTCGTGGGCGGCGGCGATGCTGCGGTTGAAGAAGGAACATTCCTTACGAAATTCGGAAGCAAGGTATATATAATACATCGCAGGGATAAACTCCGTGCCGCTAAAGTGATTCAGGAGCATGCTTTCAAAAATGATAAGATAGAGTTTATCTGGAATACGGTTGCGACTAAGATAAATGGTGATTCACAGGTACGCTCCATCAGCCTGAAGAATGTCAAAACCGGAGAGGAATCGGATCTTG
>WJIR01000228.1 GCA_014730175.1 Candidatus Zixiibacteriota bacterium | reverse complement strand
GGTTTTCCACTCATGGCGGTCAGCCGTTTTTTGAATTGACATGTTAAAATGACTTAATATATTGCTTCGTAGTTAGAATTAAGATCGTTATCCCATTTTAGATCGGTAAAACAACCGGAGGATATCTCGAATGAAAATTAAGGTGGTTATTAGCTCCGTGGCGCTGCTAATTGTATTATCTTCAGTTTTGATGTATTGCAGTTCAACTCCCGAAGGACCATATAATGTTCTACTCATCATAGTGGATACGCTTAGACCGGATCGTCTTTCCTATTCAGGGAGACCTATCAGTCCAAATATCGGCAAATTAGCAGATGACGGAGTGATATTCAAAAATTGCTACAGTCAATCCGGTTGGACATTACCTTCTATCGCAACAATCCTGTGTGGAGAATATCCGAAAAATCATGGCTCTATCACCGAAGTAAGTAAAATCAGGGACACTATTCCGATGTTAGCCGAGATTCTATCGGAAAATGGTTACGATACTCGCGGTTTCGCCAGCCATATATTCTTAACTCCTTCCAGAGGTTTTGCCAGAGGATTTTCACATTACGATTATACCACCGCAAAGGTGGTGAATCCTGATAAAGCATCCACATCGATGATACTTAACAATAAAACCATCAACAATATTACAGGAATGAAAGAACCGTATTTTTTGATGGTTCACTATTTTGATCCTCACTGGCAGTATCTATCGTATCGGCAGTACGACTATGGCGACAGGGACATAGATCGCTATGACGCCGAGATCTCCCATACCGACTTTTACATCGGTAAGTTGCTCGATCACCTCGAAGAGAAGAACCTGTTGGAGAAAACTATCATCGTCTTTATAGGTGATCATGGCGAGGAGTTCGGCGAACATGGAGGGGATAATCACCATACATTATATAACGAAGTTGTTCTTTGCCCCTTAGTTATAAGCGCACCTTTTCTAAAGCACGACGAGAAGGAAACAATTGCCGAACAGATAGATATCGTTCCGACCATCCTCGGAATGTTGGATATCGAGCATGACTACCCGTTTCCCGGCAGCGACCTTTTTAGCGATGAGCAGGATACGCTTCCGGTTTTTATGGAACGTGATAATCCCGGCGGCACGGTGCAAAGAAGTATCGTGGAAGACAATCTCAAGCTGATGCGCATCGAAGTGGATTCGACCGAACTACTGGATATTCGACATAGAGCGTTGGCGCGAACCACCGATCCGGTGGACCGCGCAATGATCAAATCCGTTGGCGCTAATGTTTATCCCGGTATATTTATGTATGATCTGTCCGCCGATCCGGGTGAAACTCGCAACATCTTCTTAGAGAACAGCGAAAAAGCCGAAGAACTGCTGATAAAGCTTTCGGCGCATTTCGAAGGGGAAACGATTCCTGCCGAGCAAATCTCAATCAGCCCCGAGATCGAAGAGAGACTCCGACAGCTTGGGTATATTCATTAATTACGGGACGGGTTAAAACCCGCCGTTATTAAAAATAGTGACCCTCCCACGTTAAAACGCGGGGTCTCGGAATTTGTCATCGCTTCTCATGTACCGACAAGTTTGAGAATATCACCTTTATCGCAATACTCGACGGCAAATACATCACCCCTATATCCAGTAGAGCAGACATTCCTGTCTGCGATTAGTTAGTATCACTATGCGGGATAGGAATTTCCCAATCCCCATGTAATATGATAGAGAATATATCAGGGGGCAAGCCCCTGACCTACCAATTATGATATAGATTGCTTCGCTGCGCTCGTGTGGCTTTTAAATCGGCATTTTACCAACGCGGCTGAGTAGCGGTGGCGGCGCGATGGTGTCAAGGCGCGCGCCCCAGAGCGCCAATGCCAACGCCATAGCGGCATCATACTGGTTGTTGTCCTCCCAGCCTAATTCGGTCAGTTCGCGCTGTAATGACCATTCGGTGCCGTTCGGTTCGGTCAGTTTGACATCGGGGATAACGATTTTCTGCATAACGAAAAATCGCTGAAGGTTTGCCAGCAGTTCCGCTTTGGCTTTGCCGCCTCCCGCGCCGAAATTGAATCCCTCCGCCCCGATATCTTCGACTTCGGAAAGCACCACATCGCCAAGGCCGGTGGAATCGACAATTACCCGCCCGCCGTATTGATGATACCGTTCGCGGATAGCGGCATAAACATTGGGCCAGCTTCGCTGGAAACGTTCCAGAGCCACCAGACGCACCGGATCGGAGGTGATATCGAGGGTGATCCCGACGGTATGAGTCCGCTTGCGCGCCAGGTCCCATCCGTGAACATAGACCCGCCCCGGCTGCCGTTTGATCGGGAATTTCATCTGATGCACGATCGCTTTCTCCAGATCGGAGTAAGGGATAATAGTTCCCTGGGTATCAGCGAACAGTCCCTTGATGTTCTGGTCAATGCAGTTCTGAGTTAATCCTTTCATCCGGTTTTCGATATAATCGCCTGAGATGGCGGGATTATCACGGCTGTCGCCGGTTTGGACATAAGCATCGGGGGCATTGAGCAGCTCCTGGTACT
>WJIR01000227.1 GCA_014730175.1 Candidatus Zixiibacteriota bacterium | reverse complement strand
TTCATGTTTGTCCTTAGGCCTAAATCCCTCATTCCGATACTGGGTCGGCGTTCGAGGTCTGAAATAAAAACGCACCCAATTTTTGTATTCTACATCCGTTGAGGCTATGATATCGGGACTGGCGATGTCGCATGGAATTCCTCCCTTAGTTTCCATCCTCGCCCGGCTATGAAGGCAACCATCGTTTATAATTTTAATTGCATTATTTACATCTGTGAAATGAAAAACGTATTTTGGCCACCAACTTCTTGCCTTCCCCAGCCATGGTTTCTTGCGAAGGTCATCAATAAACTTGGCAATTTCAGCCCTATCTGATTTATATTTCACCTGTGAAGTCTCGATTAGAAGGGAATTAGCTCAATTTGGTGTTTAGATGTACGTGCCTTATATAATAAACCTGGTGATTGAGGTTCTTTATCAAGGTCTCGTTTAGAAGATACCAAAACCGGATTCACATAGTCCAGAAGTGAGAAAACCACAAATAAATACTCATATTCGCCATCCAATTCCCGGTACATATCATATATAGTTAACACTCCCTTTTCTCGCAGGATTTGCCAAAGGGTAAGAAGCTCTTCATAGGGTATAGTAAAGGTGTCCCCGTTGCGTTCTATCTTTAAGCCCACAGGATCCTCTATTATAAATGACTTAAAAACCGCGCCGTTAATACTGTTCAATGGATTTTGTCCATTCAAAGCCTGTTTAATATCTTCCCAAACTTCCGAAAATGGTAATAATTCTGGTTCACTACTTAACCACTTTTTCATCTCCTTCTTGTTTTCATGTTCCGGGATTGTGGTATTGGGACCGCTTAGGTGGATAAACGTATCAACCGGTAAGTCGCTGAGGTACTTTTCCATCTTAGGTTTTACCTGAGATTCCCAATCTAATTCCCCATTTCCACATCCTAAGCGAGGGAATGATATGCTGAATATCCTCCAAGGAATCTGCACTCTTCTAAATTTTCTCAGTCCTGCTTCTATGTATTCAATCTTCGAACGTTGTCGCCAATGCTTTTTCGTTGGGAAGTTTAGAATCCATTTGTTCGGGGTTTTATATAGATGGAGTTTGCCGATATCCAGCTCCCCACGTTCGCATTTTGACTGGTATTCCTTGAACATCTCGGGAAAGAGCATCTTAAAATCCTTAGCTATACCCTTACCCATAACTCCTTCAGTGTTTACGGTATTAACCAGGACTTTAGCGGGGGATGTAAATAGATTAGAGTTTAAATAAGTTATCATCGTATATAAAAATATTGCTTCCCTTTCAATTTGTCAATTATAAATGCGATTACAAAAATTCCGTAATCCCTACTTCCCAATACAAAATTCATCAAATATCGAATTCAGGATATCTTCGGTGGTCACTTCGCCGGTTATCTCACCAAGCTTGTTCAAGGCGGCGCGAAGATGGTCGGCGAGGAATTCGCTTCCTTCCTTGCATTCCGCTGCGTTTTCCAATTCAGTGATTGCAGTTAATGCACATTGATAATGCCTGCGATTGGTGATAACTACTTCCGTCCCAACCTTTTCATCATCGACAATGGCAGAGTCATATATCGATTGCTTTAATTCTTCGATATTTTCGCCCGTTTTTGCGGATATGGTGATATCAATCTTGCTCGGGAATCTCTTAACTGCCCTCTCTCTACCAGCCTCCTCTAAAAGGTCGCACTTGTTCAGCACCGTTAACTTCGGAGTGTCGCCGATAGCATCAACAACTCTTTTGTCATCTTCATCGAATCCGGCTGTGGGATCGAACATCAGCAAGATGAGGTCGGAAGATGCAATTATCTCCCCGGCGCGTTCAATGCCGATACTTTCGACGCGCTCGGTTTTATCCCTCATTCCGGCAGTATCGGTGAGATGAATCTCCAGTCCGTTGACAGTGATAGTCTCGGTGATGCTGTCGCGAGTTGTGCCGGGGATTTCGGTAACGATGGCCCGTTCCATATCCAGCAGCATATTCAGCAACGACGATTTGCCCACGTTCACTTTGCCTGCAATCGCCACTTGGTAACCCTCCCTTATCACCTTACCGATTCGGTATCCCTTAGCCAACTCCCTGAGTTCACCTAACAGCTTCCTGATCCGGTCGTTGACTTCATGCCGGGATTGAATTTCGATATCCTCTTCGGCGAAATCGATTCCCAACTCCACCAGGGCAACGATCTGCTTGAGTTCTTCGATAATCGCTCTCAAACGCTCATGCAATTTGCCGGACAGTTGCTCCAGCGCTATCCTGTGCCGCATCTCTCCCCGTGATGAAACCAGTTCGGTAACAGCTTCGGCCTGGGTCAGGTCGATACGGTTATTCAGGAATGCCCGCAGAGTGAATTCCCCTCGTTCCGCCTGCCGCGCTCCGATCTGCAGCAAGGCCTGCAGTATCCTGGACGAAGAATAATATCCGCCATGGCAGGTTATTTCCACACTGTCCTCGCCGGTATAGGAATGGGGATTTTTCATTACAACCGCTATCACCTCATCGATGACACTTCCTTCCGTATCAACGATTTTTCCGAAGCGCGCCGAGCCTGCAGGCAGATCGTTCAAGGATGCTTTTCCCTGAAAAACCTTGTCAGCAATGCTGATGGCATCCTTGCCTGAAAGGCGCACAATAGCCAAAGCTCCCTCGCCGGGAGGCGTAGCGATAGCCGCGATAGTATCACTCAAGCTGAAATCACGCATGGGGGAATGATAATGCGCAACCGGGTGTTTGGCAAGGGAATAGAGTGAGATAGAACAGCCATTAGAATTTTCAAAGGAAATTCATAAGTTAATTGATGACATCAAAGTTAATCGGATGTATATTATTAGTATGAATACCCTATACTATGGCGATAATTTAGAAATACTCCGCAAGTATATACCCGACGAGTCAGTTGATCTGATATACCTCGATCCCCCTTTTAATTCCCAACGGGCATACAATGTCATCTTTCAGGATAAAACCGGTAAGTCATCCTCAGCGCAGATACAGGCGTTTGAAGATACCTGGACCTGGAGCAGCGAAACTCAGGATGCATTCGATGAAATCATGCAGGGGAAGTATTCCATTGAACTCAAAGATATGATGAAAGCGTTCAAAGAGTTCATGGGGACCACCAACTAAATGGCATACATTACGATGATGGCAATTAGGTTGGTGGAGCTCCATAGAGTCCTGAAAGATACCGGATCGATTTATTTGCATTGTGATCCAACTGCAAATCATTATTTAAAGGTTTTAATGGACCAAATATTCGGAGTACTTAATTTCCGCAATGATATAATATGGAAGCGAACATTTGCGCATAACGATCCAAGGAGATTCGGAAGTAATTACGACGAAATACTTTTTTATTCGAAAAGTAACAGCTATAAGTTTAATATTGTATATGTGCCTTATTCACAAGATTATAGATCCAGATTTTTCAGACACGAAGAAAATGATAGAGGATGCTAAGGAGCTGTTCTTCCATTCTCCGCTTCAGTTTGAAAGCTGGGCGGTTTCTTTATTGGGTGGGCAGCCGTACAAGAGCGGTGGCGGCGGCGACACGGGAATCGACGGTTTGCTTTACTTTCAAGACTTTAAATTGAAGTACCATCGGATCATTATTGAAGTGAGGGGCGGCGGTTATCATCCCAAAGATGTTCGCGCTTTAAAGGCGGTAATGAAACGAGAGGAGGCTCCTTTGGGTGTTTTATTGGCGCTTAAAAAACCTACCAAAGGTATGCTCAAAGAGGCTGCCGCTGCTGGTAAATGGGAGCTTCCCGGAGGCCGCGAATATCCTGTTTTGCAGATTATCACGATTGAAGATATTTTTAAAGGTAAGAAACCAGACCTTCCTGATACCAGCCAAACATTGAAAAAGGCTAAGAAACAGGTCAGGGAATCCGAGAAAAACAATAGTCTCTTTGACCAATAGAATCCTCGGCAAAATTGCTACTGAGTTAGCCTACCACTACCGAAAACGGAATCTATGAATAATTCGGGATAATGATCTATTGCGTGAACGCGTTCTTCTCGTAAATGCGAATCAGATGCACCGGCTCCAATGGTTTATCTCTGCTATCTGTTTCGACCGCCGCTATTTTCTTCGCTACATCCAATCCCGATGTTAATACTCCAAATACGCAATAACCACTGGCATCAAGCTGCGGAAGTGCGGTTAAAGCGATATAAAACTGGCTGCCCGCAGAGTTGGGATCCTTGCTTCGTGCCATCGCAACCGCGCCAGGCACATGCTTTTTGTCATTATCTTCAAAGTCAATGGTATATCCGGGACCTCCTCTGCCGGTTCCCGTGGGATCGCCTGTTTGTATCACGAAGTTCGGGATAACCCTATGCCATATTAAACCGTCGTAAAATCCCTCTCGAACCAGGTAGAGAAAATTGCTTGCGGTCATGGGGCTTTCCTTTAAGAAAAGCTCCATCTCCATATCACCCATGTCGGTTTCGATAATCAGGTGAGGATTCTTATCCATCACGTACGGTTCCTCCGGCGGTGAATATTCCGGGGCTTGCGAAACTTCTTCTTTCATATCTTTTTCTCCGGAATTGCCGCATGAGACAAAGGTTAAACTCAGGGTAAGCGCCAAAAAAAATACAAGGATAAACTTGCTCATCATTCCTCCAGTGTCAGGTTATTCGTTTTTGGGATAGTAATAATTATGTCAGTTTTTGACAAGAGAAATTTGACAATTCAATCAATTTAGATTTGCGATGGAGATAATTTTGTAGAAGAGAGCGGCGGCTTTAGCTGATTGTAATTACCGAATTGAATCCTCCCAAATTATCATCAGCTTTGATCGGATTGTTGGGATCAGCTATCCATCTACCGTCGACCACATAGCGGTATTGGTAAGTTCCGGGATCCAGTGGCAGCGTCTTTTCCCAAATACCCGACATTTCCTTTTTATTCAATCGGCATCTGTCCGGCGACCAGTTGTTAAAATCACCTGCCAGCATGACCGCCGCCGCATCGCCGTCTTTATATCGGAACAAGACTCCGTCGTCCATCGGTAGCGGCTTTAAAGTTTTTTCTTGGGATTTGTGAAGCTGGAATTCTTCCTGCTCAATGATCTCATCGGTCAAGGCTTTATAGTCCTGGTATGCAAAGCTATTCTTCTTATAGTCGCAGATCGGTTTACCGAAACTGGCGGCTTCGCGCAAAGCCACGGACATCCTTATTGTAGTCCGGTACATGCTTTCGCCGAAATGATCCTGGATTTCCTTGAGGAGGTCACGGGAAAACCTGGTGCGAGTATTGAAAATTGTCGTCAGCGCCTTCACCTTAATCAGATGACCTGTTTTTTCCTCCTGCAAACGGACTGTTTCTAAAAGCTTCTTCAATCCGTGGAGCGCGAAAAAACTCGGCTCCACCGGTACGATAGCCTCCGACGACGCATTAAGGGCGTTAACGGTTAGCAGTCCTAATGATGGCGGGCAATCGATGACAATATAATCGAGCGGTTCGTCGATCTCCATAATCCTTGTAAGTAGAATCCTTTCCTTACCCTGAAAATCTGCTAACTCTTTTTCCACGAAGGATAATAATAGATTAGCGGGAAGCAGTTGCAGGTTATCATTGAGTTCGTACAGAACATTTGTCCACGAAAACGAACCAGCTTTGCCGGGAGAGAACAGATCGTAAGCGGTATACTTTAACTTATCCGGCTGATAATCAAATGATATGGTGCTATGTCCCTGAGGATCCAGATCGACCAATAAAACCTTTCGATTCCATTCAGCTAAACAAGCGCTGAGATTAACAGCAGTAGTTGTTTTACCGCATCCCCCCTTCTGATTGATAATTGAGATGGTTCTCATCACAACCTCCTTTTTTAGGTTCCAAATGAAGGTAACCTTACTCCACCAATTTCGGTCAACCACCAAAACCAGCTATATACAAAATCCTCAAACGCTGACTTTGACCTCGTACTTCGACATACGTGTATGAAAAACTATTTCAATTTCAGTAATAATATATATTGTTAGATATATACTTGTCAAGTATTTTATATAAAAATACTTTAAATACGGAACATTTTTTCCATCGTCTTTTTAAGTGTTTAAGTTAGGCTCCAAACGCATTAAATTTCTTGTCGTTATCAAAAGTGATTTTTGCGTTTTACGGTACTCAATATTCTTGAAATAAAAAAGGAGCGTTAATTTGTGGAAATATCATACTGCTTTATTATCTAATTATCTGAAAGACGTATAATGGCGATTATATTATTTATGATAAAATACGAATTACTAATATTATCATTGTGAGGATTCCGGAATGTGTCCGCATTGAATCGGACAATTGTTCACATGTTTTTGCAGTTTTAGCTTGAAATAACTAAAATAATATATTATTAATATGATGGGCAGGAATGTGAATTTGGCGATTGGGATTGTGAGAGCAGCCTGAAAGATGTGGTTTTTATGAATTAGACATCAATTGATAAACTTGAAGCTGAAAGGGAGATAGCATAAAAGTAGTTTTTTTGTTCCATTATTTTAAAAAAATGAGCGATTAATCCTTTTGCAGGATAATAACTTACATTTTTAAGGATAATTTTTGGAACAAAGATGTGTTAATTTTCGATCTAATAGTAGAAGGTATAAAATATTCACCCTTTTAAACGATGGTCGAAATATAAATGACCGCTATAACGAAACAAAGCGCCATGAAACGTAAACCGAGCGAGAAAGAATTGCGCCTGCGGAAGGAGCTGGCAGAGCGGACAATCAAGCTAAATCCTCATTGGAATGAATTACATGAAAGTAAAGAGGATGTGATGAATTCGGTAAAGTTTGAGCATCATGAAGATGCTCCAGACGAAAATTTAGATGCGATTGTGGAAACTGAACCTAAAGAACTGGGTCCAATAGTTAAAGATATAAGTTCGCTAATACGGGATGAGAAATTAGAAGAAGCTATGGAAGAACTGGAGAAGCGAATGACCGAGTATCCTGATGAACCGCGATTATATAGTTTAAAAATGGTAATTGAAATGTTAGACAGACCCATCAATGAATCTGCGAGGGTCAAGAATGTGGGATGCGAAGCGTTGGAGGTAGCTTTGAAAAAAAATGCCCCAAGCCACGTCTCCGCGGTACTGAACAATATGGGGATATTGGCATTAAGTGAAGGCTTAAAAGAGTATAGCAAAATATTCTATTTAGCAGCATATTTCGTTAATAAAAACGCTCTATCGCCATTAGAAAACATTATTGGTTGGTGTTCCCGACACAATGAACTCGAAGAAGCTATGATCTGGGTAGATAGATTAATAAAGAAGTTTCCCAATTGGACTGCTAATCAAGATATTATTTCCTTTTTTACTAAAGATGAATCGCTTCATAATTTACGCGAGCATAACGAGTTTCAGGATACTATTTTAAAAAGGATAGAGAAACTAAAAGCGCAAAATATAGAAAGAAACAACTATAGATAAGGAGGTTCCAATGAACTTTACAACAATCGTAGCCATAGGAGTGGGAGTCCTCATGGTCATGGGTCCATTGGCAGGATTCGACGACTATGGTAGCCTTGGAGGAATTAATCCGTATGATAATTCCGATCGATCCAATCCAACCTGCTGGTATCCGGGCGATGGAGATAGTCCCGGCAATCCGGAGGTCTGCGAAAGACTTGATGCCGGTGGAAGCGGTACCGAATCCGATCCGCATCATCTTTTTCCAAGAGAAAAAGTTGAGGGGTACAAACCGAAGTGTGACAAAGTTACACCTTAAGGCAGTAATCCTGGCGCCCCTATGGGAGGGGTATAGTAAAGGAAGCAGTAATGAGTAAGAAAAGGTTAGAACACAAAATCCATTCCAAGATAGAGGAATGGATCGATATACAGGGCAATGAGTTTGTTCTGTGTATCAAGGAATTCTGCCAGGGTAACCGTCACGCGCTTTACCGGATAAGTGAGTATGTTGAGGAATTGGGAACTTCGGTATTCGCTGGACAAAGCGAAAAGCTAAACAGCGAACTACACGAAGAGTTAGAATATGCCATGTTTGACTTAATCGGGGAGTACTCATCAACACCGGGAGGGGATGAATTGATCCTGGCTATAAAGGAAAACATTGTAGAGCAACTAACTGTTGTTTTTGCGGAAGCAAAGAGGCGTTGGAACCTTCAGAATTATAAAATCACAGAATCTATAGAGGAACTGGATCCGCAGAATAATGTCATTCCGGATGAGGCTCTGGATGTATATGCTGAGGAAAGCTTATCGCCCAAAGAATCCAAACAGCAAGCCCGGGAGGTGCTGGATGAACTTCTGGCATTCGTTCAGGGGAAATTCCGGGGAGATAAAAAGCGTGTTATTGCGGTAAACTGGTTGGAAAATCCTGAACTCCAGAGGGATTTCAATGCTTTGGCAACGATGGTTAATTCCAGCACCGGAAGCGTGAAAGTAACACTGACTCGCATAAGGCAGACGATAGCCAGGAGCTTCACGTTAAACCGATGCGGAAATAGACTGGTTTTAAATCCTGTAGCGGTGAATAAGGAGGAACGAGCGCCATCTCTTTCTCAATACACGTGAGTGCACAGGTAGGCGCCAATTCAGTATTATTGCGTAATGTTTATAAGCTATATAGCCTTAGCTTTTACGGATATTACTTTAACAACTCACTCACCGATAATTTTGACCAGAACCCTTTTTCTTCGTTTGCCGTCGAACTCTCCATAGAATATCCGTTCCCACGGTCCGAAATCTAACTTACCTTCGGTAATAGCGACTACAACTTCCCGTCCCATTATAGTTCGCTTCAAATGCGCATCAGCGTTGTCCTCGAAACCGTTATGGCGATATTGAGAATGCGGTTTTTCCGGAGCTAATTTTTCCAACCAGACTTCGTAATCATGATGTAAACCGGATTCATCATCGTTGATAAAAACGCTGGCTGTAATATGCATTGCATTACATAGCAGCAGCCCTTCTTTGATGCCGCTCTCTTTAAGGCAATCCTCAATTTGGGGAGTAATATTAATCAACTCCCGTCTCTGTTTAACTTCGAACCATAATTCCTTGCGATAGCTTTTCATAAATCCTCCTGTGAATAGATCAAGACAAGTGATAGTCTTCACTAAATAGTAATGGCAGATTTATGCATCTGCCATTGTATTATTGTCACCTACTGAAATTACTAACCTGTATTATTCATAAATCTCTCAATCGGTAGCGGAAGCCTTGCGCTTCCGGTATTCTTTTGGAATCTTCAATTACAGTCTGCAAATCTTCCTATTCACTTGAGCTACCGAAGGACAAGCCTTCGGCTACGTAGTATGGTGTCGGGTTTCTCCAGTCGGCTGTCGCCGAATTCCGGAACCCGACCTATCGCCCTCTACCGCCCTCTTGTGGCGTCAGGTCGCCGCGCCTGACGTTTTTTCTGTCGGGTGGGGGCACCCGACCGCACAATGGCGGGGACACTGACAGCTATAATTTCCCCAACATTGCACAACGATCAGTTTACATATTCTCGGCTATCTTCTTACCGAACTCAGAGCAGGAGACTTTGGTTGCACCTTCCATCTGACGATGCAGATCATAGGTTACCGTCTTATTCTCGATAGCTTTCTCGATTCCTTTGATAACCAGGTCGGCGGCTTCTGTCCAACCCAGATAGCGAAGCATCATCTCAGCCGAGAGAATCAGTGAGCCGGGATTCACCTTGTCCTGATCAGCATATTTGGGAGCGGTGCCATGAGTAGCTTCAAACAGAGCTATGTAATCACCCATATTGGCGCCCGGAGCCATTCCCAATCCGCCAACCTGAGCAGCAGCCGCATCGGATATATAGTCACCGTTGAGATTGGGTGTTGCAATTACCGAATATTCATCGGTGCGGGTGAGTATCTGCTGGAACATGGAGTCCGCGATCCTGTCCTTGATGACTACTTTACCTTTGGGTTGCTTGCCATCGTATTTTTCCCACATCTCATCTTCGGTAATGGTCTTTTTGGGGAATTCTTTAGCCGCTGTTTCATAGCCCCAATCCTTAAATGCGCCTTCGGTGAATTTCATAATATTACCCTTGTGCATCAGAGTAACCGATGGACGATTATTATCGATGGCATACTGAATCGCCTTCTTAACCAGACGCTTGGTTCCCGTTACGGAGATCGGTTTAATCCCTACACCGGAATCGCTACGGATTTTTAGATTGAAGTTCTCATTAAGCATCTTTATGACAGCTTTGGCATCTTTGGTACCCTTTTTCCATTCGATTCCGGCATAAACGTCTTCGGTATTCTCACGGAATATGACGACATCCATCTTCTCGGGATGTTTAACCGGACTGGGTACACCGTGGAAGTACCGCACCGGTCGCACGCAGGCATAGAGACTTAGAACCTGACGCAAGGTCACATTCAACGAACGGAAACCTCCGCCAACCGGAGTGGTCAACGGTCCTTTGAGGGCAACGATAAAATGCTTAATCGCCTTAACGGTATCCTCGGGGAGCCATTCGCCATAATAGTCATTGGCTTTCTCACCGGCATAAACATCGAACCAGACGATTCTCTTACTACCATTATAAGCCTTTTCGATTGCGGCTTCGAGTACGATTCGGGTAGCCCTGGAAATATCCCTGCCTATTCCATCCCCTTCGATAACCGGTATGATCGGATTATCCGGTACTTTAAGTCTGTTGTCTTTTCCTACGGTGATTGTCTGTCCTTCCTCCGGCGGAGTTATTTTCTTAAAGCGTACAGTTTTAGTAGCCATAGTTCCTCACATTTGATTTATGTTATATTTTTCACAATTTTTCCGTATCTAATATTCACAATTGCAATCCTGCGCATTTAAAATAAATTTTCTATATAAGAATATTATAACGGAAATTCAAGACTATTTTTGCTGGTGATAAAGCATTTTATGAGATTTTTTAGCTTAAAAACGAGAAAAGTCCCATAGTAATGGATGTGACGATGGTTGCGGAAATGAACAGGCCGATCGTGATTCCGACAAGCGCTTTCCTGATCGGTATCCCGAAGATAAAAGCTGCGAGACTCCCTGTCCACGCGCCGGTCACCGGCAGCGGGATGCCGACAAATAACGCCAGTCCGAGGTAACCGTATTTATGAACCGCCGTTGCTCTCCTGCGGGTTCTCCGCAGGAAATAGTCGGCTATTTTCTTGCTCCAGGGATAGCGGTCTGCGAATCTAAGCAGTTGTTCCATAAAAAGCAAAAGCGGCAACGCCGGTACGAAATTACCCAATACGGATGCTATATATGCTTGATGCCAGGTCATATCTCCAAAGGTTATCGCCCAGGGGATGCTTCCCCTTAGTTCAGTAACCGGCAGCATCGCCATAAAAAAGGTAGTCCACCATGCCGGTATCCCTTCAAAAAACTGTGCAATGTTCTCAGCGCTCATACCCTTATAACACTTCTTAAATGTTTAATTATCACCTGCCTTTGTCGAACCAGTTGCCAATATCCTCGGTGATCCCGAACCGCAATCCGGAATTATAACCAACTATTCTTCCTTCCTCATCCACACATATTAACACTGGCATGTCCCAAAAGCTGCCTGTTGATTTCAACTGGTCTGTTATCCTTGTTAGCTGTCCGTATCCCGGGTCGATATATAATTCCCAATCAATTCGTGTTTCCAGCATTCTTTTGAGAAACTTCTCTCCCGGAAATCGCTCGGTGACTAAAGCCCATTTGCGGTTATCAAGCAGGAGATTGCCCGGAATGGATTCGAAATCATCCAGCATCCGTTCTGTGGTCTCAGCGTTCGGTTCCACCCAGAACAAGACCAATCCGTTTTCGGGGAATTGCCGTATTCTGTCGTTCGTTCCCCATTTAGTAAGGGGGATCAGGTTTGATGGCGGATCTATTACCACATCAATCACTTCGCTTGATTCTGCAAAATCCCTTATTACCAACTGTTTGGTTAGAGTATCTCCGGAACCGATGTTAAAAAATTGCAGGTGTGCCAATACATCGCCATCAGAGTTTCTATTAGCGCCGCACAGTAAGTATCGTCCTGCCGGCAGTTCGTGAGGTCCATGATTGTCCCCTATCGGAGCGAGATAATCGAATTCCAGAAAATCGTAGTAATTGTCCTGTAACCGCGACAAAGTCCAGTGCCGGTAGCAGAGAGGTTGTTCAATGACATCGAGTTTATAATCAAGATACAGTACTCCGGTTTCCGATTCGGTCGCTTCCGGCTGTTTATCATCGGAGCTGATTTCCAGGATTTTCCAATCCCCATCCTCCCATATCTGCGGTTTACCTGTTACCGGTTGCAAACGGGAGGGAATTCCCAAAGACCGGTGGATTGCCACCAGAAGCGAATTGAAATCGCGCTCCGTGCCATGCATCGTTATGAAAGCCTGCTCAGGCGATAATTGAGATGACAACCTATCCCGGTCTTCTTCCAAAGTAAAATGATCAGCAACCATTTCATGAACTTTCGCCAAATCCTCGTCGCTAAAAGCGGTTTCCAACAACTCCCGCCAATTACCGATATGTTCATGGTCTATGCGAGGATAAAGAACATACTTCCGGAAGCGCTCAAATCGACTACTGTCGACCATATCGGGCGCGTTTTCAATCGCCCGGAAATGGTCGGCGAGTAATTCGCTGTTAAGTGTCCGCAGATCTTTATATCGTTGGTTCCCATCGTGCAAATCCTCCAGAAAAATCAAACCCAGTTCCCTTCTTTTCGGGTCAAGTATCAATAGAAACTCAATCACCTCTTGCCAGTTGCCTTTAGCATTGTCCAGAACAAAGGCGATTTTCTCGAACGGGATGTCCAATACATTTGATATTGAATCAATACGAGCCGTGTCAGCCCATATCGAAGCGTATTCCATTCTCAGACTGTCAGCATGAGACTTTCTTGCCTTCCATAGATTCTTAATTTCAGTGTCGGTTGCTTCTTCTTTCTCTATCTCGGGAGCAGGAGGTGGATGCATATCCAGCGACCAGCTCCAGTCTTCTTCCGGTAAAGGTTCGGGGGAAAGGAAAACAGTATCCGTTTGTGAAGCTGGAATCCATTTCCAGTCAAGCGTGTCATTGGAACCGCACCAAACTACCCAGTCGGTTAAACCGGTCGTTATTGAACAAACGCCTGAATCATCGGTGATTAACGATGTTAGTGGCAGCAGTCCACCGAAATTAACCAGCATGAAATAGCATTTTTGCCCTTCAACCGGCAGATAGCTTTCCGGCTTTATCCTGATATTCAGCTCTTTGCAGTCGGTATAAATCGGAGTTGAATTCAAAATGGTGGAGCGGGGATTCAATTTTAATACCTCCTCGGAACCCTCATAATGCCCATACGCCGTATTTACCACTAATGCCGCCCTTTTTGCGGGATTTTTGAACCAGGCTCGGTTTAATTCGTAAGCAGGTTCGCATCCACCCATAAACCACCATTTTCCATCCGCCCATACCTCAACCCAGGCATGGTTGTTATCAGAATGCGCCCAGAACGGCGTAGCGCAGGGGCGCGCTGGTATGCCCACCGATCGTAGTGCGCAGATGGTGAGATTCATCTCTTCTTCACAGCGTCCATATCCGGTTTTAATGGTAGTTAATGCATCCTGATCCCAGCCGGTGGTTTGTTTAAACGTAGCATGTTCCAGACACCACAGATTAATCTCCAGCGCAGCTTCGGTCATACTCATACCCTTGACGCGTTGAGATAATTCCTCGTAAAACGGTTTCCTCCACCGTACCGCTGGTTCCTGCGCAACACGATGCGGCAGAACAAAATGCATAAATAGCTCATCATTTATATCTTTTCCCCAATCCATCTCGTTTTTGGCTTCCAGCGCCAGCATTATATTCTCGTAGAGGTATTCCGATGATAACGAGGCTAAATCAGATAATGGCATGTAGGATAACAGGAAACGGGCGCATTTCATCGCCTCGGGCGTTAGCTCTGATTCCAGAATCCCAAAAAGTTGTTCGCTATTTTTCCCTGCTCTTTTATTTTGAATCGATAAAAGGGAATCGACATCGTTTCCGGGCTCCGCAGACAAGCTGTTCGGCAGTAAAATCAAAGACAGAAGAAAAACAGAAATATACAGTTGAATATAATATCGCATAGTTTGATCCATTTGTAATCCAATCTTACTCAATAAACCAATTGGAATTAAATTTGCAATATATAAATTGTACATGGAATACCATTATACGATTAACAAATCCAATCTGCGGTTTATGCAGTATTTTTACTTGACATCACTCCCGTCAATTTATAAATAATACGGGTTTGAGATGATAGGCTTTCTATTTTTACTAATCAGCAGTTGGATAATTATCAAGAGTAGATAGGAGATAAATTGCAAAAAGGTTTTACAATATGGTTTACCGGCTTGTCAGGGTCAGGGAAGTCCACCGTAAGTAAACTGGTGGCTAAAAAGATCAGGGAAGAATATCAGCGTAATGTAGAAGTGCTTGACGGCGATGTAGTTCGTCAAAACCTTTCTAAGGGGCTCGGTTTTTCAAAAGAGGACAGAGATACTAATATATTGAGAATAGCTTTTGTAGCTATGTTGCTTACAAGAAATGGAGTAGTGGCAATCACCGCTGCTATCTCCCCATACAGGGATATAAGGCAAAAAGCTCGGGAATCGATTGGTAATTTCATCGAGGTGCATGTAAACTGTCCGCTGGAAATATGCGAACAACGCGATGTTAAGGGACTCTACAAAAAAGCGCGTGCGGGCCAGATAAAGTTGTTCACCGGTATTGATGATCCGTATGAGGCTCCCGATGAGCCGGAGGTAGTTATATACACCGATAGAGAATCCCCTGAAGATTCAGCAAATAAGATTATTAACAAAATTAAAGAACTTGGGTATTTTTCTTAAAATAAGTCATAACGTTTTTATGATATAGGTAGTAGCATATTTGGTCGGTCATGTTCTGTAATTATTATTTATGGGCTCGAGGTCGATGATTCCGGAACTACGCAGATTCCTTAAAGATTAGTTCCTTCAATCAAGCTCTTCGATTATTTTCCGAATTTATTAATATTGACCGTTCACAAACAATTTCTTACATTTATAAGTAAATGGTATCAATCTCTCTACAATCCAATAAGTCGTTGAAGGATAAATTAAAATATCTCTATTCCGGTTTTCGCTATTATTGGGACAGGTTCCTGCAGAAGATATATTTTAAGGGCTATTTCGTGGTTTTTAAATCACCCCTTGAGATGCGTGTCCCTCCCTTGAGACGAGTCAATATCGACCTGGATTTCAAAGTCGTGGGTCCGGAGAACTTCGATGATCTCCGGGGTTTGGCTCCTCCCTGGAAAATCAGAGCGTTTAAAAAACGACTCAAAAAAGGATGTCTGGCGACAATCGGATATTCCAAGGGAGTACCGGTTTCCTATTGCTGGTTTGCCGAGGATTCCGGTAAGATCGAGGATTTCGATTACTGGCTTCCTCCGGGGGAGATTTACGCATTCGATGCCTGGGTTAATCCCACCTTCCGAGGTAGGGGGATAGCATATTATAATTTCAAGTTCATCTTCGAGTTCTTCAAAACCAGGGGCTTTCATACCTATCTTGGTATCGTGCAGTCGTGGAATCGCACCATGCTCAGGATGTATTACAAGGTTAAAATCGATTATTACGGTATTCTTAAGCATCAGTGTATTCTCGGTTTCAGAAAAAGCTACATAATACCTCCCGGCGAAGAGGAAAACGAAGTGGAACGCAAATACCTCTCAAAAGCCCGGCTTCCGCTGCCAGAAAGGGACGTTAAATTCAGAGTAATAGAATCGGAAGATCGGTTGGATGATATTAAGCCGGAATGGGAAAGGCTATTCGAGCAGAATGGGAATAACGACTCCATCATGAGCTACGGTTGCTTCAAAAAGTGGCAAAATGGCCAGAAACCTCGGCCTGATCTGTTTGTTATTATCGGTCAACAACAGGATACTATAAAATCCATATTCCCTTTCAGGATTAGAAAAGGATTAAGGCATAAGGATAACGGCTCCCCGAAAGCTGCGGAAAACGCCCGGGTAATAGAGTTTATCGGTGAAGATACCGGTTCGCGTGATTTTTTACTCGAAGGGGATAAGCCGCAGCTAATAGTCTCGATGCTGGATTTACTCTATACTCCCTTGTCTGATAAATGGGACATGGTCGATCTTACCGGAATCGACAGCAATTCGGAAAACTATCAAAGCCTTGTAAACGTTCTGTATGAACGCAGGTATGATTTCGTGGTCTCACCCGATAATTCCATAAGGATATTTAATCGCAACAGGCTGGGTAAACGACTACATTCCTCATTTAGCGCGAAGCATCCTCCATCCAAATTCATCGACAAATAGAATCCAACTTCATTGTTATAATAGTCTAAAACCGATCCTGCTAATATTGATGCCGGTTTTAGCCTGGATTATTCGTAAATTTCCTGATCAGTAGCGTAAGTACGCCAGAGGTGCATAAACCTCGCGCTTCCGGCTCTTTTCGGGACTCCAAATTCCAAACTGTAAATTGTTTAATGTTGTAAAATCCCCGAAGGACAAGCCTTCGGCTACGGTTTACTTGCTTTTATGAATTATACGGGTTGGGCGCACCGGCTTCATATACAAAATACTTGACATGTCCATCGGTATTATGATAAACATTAGGTGATTTATCTGAAGTGTGCCCTCATCAAACTCTATTAGGTACTAATTTGTGAAAGGAGATACTGTTGAATGCAAAGCTACTGATTGTATTATTTGCTATGCTGCTCTTCTCCGTGGGTTCGGCGCTGGGGTTTACCGATAATTCCTTTCGGCATGAATCCACCGCATTTACCCTTGATGATGATTTCGATCAATGGGTAACCGACTATTCCCTGACCATGCCCAATCCCTCCGGTTTACTCAAGATAGATGGTTATCGTTTCTATACCAATATGTCGAATCTTATCAGTAAGGAAGAAGAACAGTTTTCCGATGGAAGTCTGGACAATTTGCTGATGGGCGGTTCCGGTTATCTGTACCGGGGTTTTCATTTCGGCTCCATAGTGGAAAGGTACGCCGACAAGTGGAATTCTACCGATAGCGAAGACAACAGCGAATTGGTCGATAATGATGGTAATGGTTTTTTCGATGCCCGGAACCGTTTTACCACATCGGATGAACAGGATAGCAGTCTGACAGAAACCGGGATCTTAATTGCCTTAGCCAAGAAACGAAACAATCTCGATTACGGTCTATCCTATTCCTATCGCATTGTCGATATGTCAACCGAGTCCCGGAACGCGGCGGACACAATAGAAACCGATCTGGTAACGAACCTCAATAACAAAGTGGTTGACGCTGAGATGTCGGATAATACCAATTACAAATCCAACAACCACATGATTACCTTGGGCGGATTATACCGATATTCGTATGATCTTTCCATAGGCGCGCGGTTAGGAATAGGACTGACGAATAACGAGGACTTCAACGATGGATTCAGTGATTACAATGCCGACCGAAGTCCGTCCGACACGCTGCACATCGATAGAACTATCGATGAGGTTGACTATAAGATCGGGCGCAAGTATTCCGGAATCTCCTTTTATGGCGGCTTGACAGCGGAGTTTCAGGCAACTCCGAATATATTCTCGATAGTGGAAGTCACCGGTTATACATCTAAACTGGACGATGACGGAGGAACTTATAGCAGGACTATCGACCAAATCTCATACACGAGTCTGGGGCAGGATACCATGATTTCTATGATTGATGCCGGTGTTTCCGGAGACAAAAATTATGAGCTGAGGAAAAACGGCGGGATACTGTATCATAAGAGCATAGTCGATCTGCCCGGTAATCTGACATTGGGAGTTGGATTGAGTCTTGCCGGGATGAAGTGGGAATCTACTTTGATAACCTCAGCCGATTCGGTTTCAATCGAATCCTACGATGACGGCGATTACGAAAACAACGATTCCGATGATTCCACAGTTACTATCACCTCCAGATACAAAACACAGGAACGCATCACGGGGGATTCCACAATCGTATCAATTCCTGTCGGCGTTGAATTC
>WJIR01000226.1 GCA_014730175.1 Candidatus Zixiibacteriota bacterium | reverse complement strand
GGGGGGGGTTGCGGCTTCAGACTGGTGCCGGAAGCGCACGTTTTACGTACCTCTGGCGTGCTTCCGTTACCGATAACAAAATTTATGAATAATCCAGGTTAACCGATTTTACAGGTCATTATTTGAACCACTTTCCGGTCTTCAGGCATATCTTAACCAGCATAAGCATCACCGGCACTTCGATCAAAACGCCAACCACCGTCGCTAAGGCCGCACCGGATGAAAGCCCGAAGAGCATAACTGCGGTTGCAATAGCCACTTCGAAATGATTAGATGCGCCGATTAACGCCGTGGGAGCGGCATCCTGATAACGTAATCTGAGAATGCGCGCCAGTCCATACGCTAACCAGAAAATGAGATTGGTCTGAATGAATAAAGGTATCGCAATCCAGAGGATTGTAAGGGGATTTGAAAGGATCACGTCGCCCTTGAACGAAAACAGCAGGATCAGTGTGATTAATAGCGCGGTGATAGTGATCGGAGTCAGAAGATGCAAGAACCTGTCATTGAACCATTGCTTGCCTTTAACCGCTATAATCCACTTCCTCGAGAGATAACCTGCGACCAACGGCAACGCCACGTAGATACTTATAGATAATAACAGCGCCTCCCAGGGAACCGGAAGACGACCGACTCCAAGGAGGAAACCTCCCAATGGTCCATACAGCGCCAGCATTGTTAAGGAGTTTATTGCGACCATCACCAGGGTATGGCCGTCATTCCCCCGCGCAAGGAATCCCCAGACCAAAACCATGGCGGTGCAGGGAGCGATTCCCAGCAGGATACATCCCGCCAGATAGCTTCTCCATAAAGGAACCTGTAACATTTTCACACCATCGATCAATACTACTTTCCCCACTCCATGTTCGGCTCCAACCGGAAGATTTAGCCCCAATGGCATTTTCATATAGTCGAATGTGCCTGATCCAATGAAATCCCGGAATAGAATTCCCAAGAAGATAAAGGCTATAGCATACATGGTGAACGGCTTTACAGCCCAGTTGACGAATAATGTAAGACTCACCGGTTTAGTATTTTTACCTGCTTTGAGCACCTCCGTAAAGTCGATCTTTACCATTATGGGATACATCATAAAGAACAGGCATACAGCGATGGGAATGGATACTACCGGCGCCTTATCTACATAAATGGCTAAACCGTCAAGGAAGATGGCGACATCGGGCGCCAATTTTCCTAATACTATACCAGCTGCTATACAGAGAAGCACCCAGATTGAAAGATATTTCTCAAATAAACTAAGCCCCTTCGATTCCTTTGTTATACAAGCCTTCGGTTCCATAATAATTGTGCTCCGGAATTGCTTTGAAAGGATTTCACTAACATCTATTAAATTACGCTTATATCTATCTCAAATATATAGGTCAATATATAGTAGATCCCTATCAGAATGAAGATTGCGCCGGTAATTTTTCGCGCCCATTTTTCGAACTGGTATAATTTGTCGAATATCCTTCCGGCAGCACTTACTCCAAATGAAAGGAGTATTGCGAAAAGTATCACCGGTAATCCGGTTCCTGCGCCATAGGCTGACGGCATTATGATGCTGGAATTATACTTGGCCGCCAACGGAATCAGGCTGCCGAAAAACAACGCTGCGGAAATCGGGCAGAACGACAGCGCGAAAATGATCCCCAGAAAGCCTGAGCCCCAGTAGCCGCCGCCTTTAGCGACCTTGCGTGCGTCACTTCCGAAGCCGAAATTTCCGATATTAATCATCTCGAGTAGAAGCATCCCTGCGATTATCAGGATAGGACCCAGAAGTATATTCATATACCGCTGGAGGAATAGCGAAACGGAAGGGATCGAATATATACCGGCAATGATGAGAACGCCGACAACCAGGTATGTTACCGTTCTGCCCAAGGCATAAAGCATAGCATTGATGAAAACTGTCTTCACTTCCGATACTTCCTTGCTGATATATGTTATCGCCGCTATATTGGTCGCCAATGGACAGGGACTAATCGATGTCAGGATTCCGAGCCAAAGGGCTGAAAAATAAGCGAAATATACGCTTTCCATTAACTCTGCTCCAGGTACTGTTTGATTTCTCCGCTAACATAATCCTGGAAAGCCTGCTTGTCATCGAGCAACTCCCACACCTTCTCCAGATTCTTCCACCGCACTTGCTCGCCATCTTTGTATTCAACTATAACTACCGACTTGGTGAATAAGTTATAGTCACCGATATAATGGGTGTTTTCAGGTTCATCGGTGTTTACCATCCTCCATTCAACGAGACCAGCATCGATCTCCGACCGGAAGTTGGTAAGTATCGCCTCTTGCGAATAATTCTCGATTTTGATGCAAGATGGGCATCGAACGTTACTATGGAAGTAGTACGCAACCAGTTTGTAAGGAGCGACCTCCTCAATTTCCGTGTTGGAAGCTTCAGATTGCTTATCGCGTTCTATCTCTTTAAAAATAAAGAAAACGAAACTGGCGAACATAAAGACTAAAAGTGCAATTCTTAATAGACGTTGGGTATTCATAGTATTCTCTCAATTCCGATTTACAGGTTATTCTTTCTCCATATTATCTAAAATATACTGCCTTGCCTCTTCAGCGCCGGGGGCTTTTCCGCTTAAAACAGTTTTACCGTTGATGATAATACCGGGCGTGAAAACAACTCCATATTTCATTATTTCGCTTATTTTCTCGACCTTTTCAAATTCGAAATCCTTGCCTTCTCTCAGTCCCAGTGAAGAGGCGGCTTGTTTCATGGTCTCCGCGGCCTGTTTACATTTTGCGCATCCGGGACCTAATACCTGTATTTTCATATTTTCTCCTCGTCTTGAATTATCATTTTCATCGTAGGGATAACCCTTGCGGTTACCCCGGGTTGAGTTAAAAAAATAAACCTCGTCGCGTTAAAACGCGAGGTCTCTTTCAGTGTTTCATCGTTTTGGTAACCCGATTCGCGGCTTGAGACCTTAATAGATTTGACTAAGAGCATACTGTGTCGAATTTCTCGCTGGCTACGCTTACTCGAAGCCCGAGCTACACACTCCTCACAATCCATACGTGCGAGACAGGAATGTCCCGCCTACCTGTTTATCTACCCGAAGGGTAAGCCTTCGGCTACGGTGTTTGCGGTTTGCGGTTTCGACATTAATCCGGCAGGCGCAAGACCTGCCCTACATTATTCCGTAAATATAACCCGCAACTGTCGATAATATTATTACCAACATAACAAACACCGCTGTTTTCTTCAAACCCAAAACCGAGTTTATCACAATCATATTCGGCAGGCTTAACGCCGGTCCTGCCAGAAGCAGCGCTAACGCCGGTCCCTTTCCCATCCCCGCGCCGAGTAGTCCCTGCAGGATAGGAATCTCAGTTAGGGTGGCAAAATACATAAATGCTCCCACTACCGAAGCGAATGCGACTGCGAAAAATGAATTGCCCCCGATAAACCGCTCCACCCATTGCGAGGGTATAAGCGCTTCATGGTCAGGCCTTCCCAGAAGGAAACCAGCCGCCAAAACGCCGGCAAATAGCAGAGGTAAAATCATGGAAGCGAATTCCCAGGTGGAACTTACCCACTGGCGTAGTTGCTCCTTCCTGTACCAAGAAGCGATGATTAGAACCAGCATTGCCAAAAACACAAATGTCAATATCCACTTGAAGCCGTATATACTGCTCCATAGACTGCTATCGGCTTGAGATGGTTTAGCCCAGTTGGCAAAAACCAGAATCCCGATCATGGATGCGAAAAACAAAATGTCTTTCCAGAGCGGTCGGTTGTCTTCTGATTGCGTTTCAAAATCGAATCCATTTTCCTCGTCCTTCTTTTCTCGACCGAAAATAAAGTTCATAGTCAATCCGATTATGACGCTGAAAACAACAGCGCCGATAGCTCTGGCTATACCCAGCTCTATCCCGAGCACTCTTGCGGTAAGGATTATCGCCAGGACGTTTATGGCGGGACCCGAATACAGGAACGCCGTTGCCGGTCCAATTCCCGCTCCCCTGCTATAGATACCTGCGAATAATGGTAAAACGGTACAGGAGCAAACCGCCAGTATAGCTCCGGAAACCGAAGCGATAGAGTATGATACCGCTTTTTTCGCTTGCGCGCTGAAATATTTTATAACTGCTTCCTGCCTGATAAAAACCGCTATTCCTCCGGCGATAAAGAATGCCGGTATCAAACATAGCAGTACATGTTCCCGAGCGTACTCATGAAGCAGTGCAAGACTTTCATAGACCGCTATTCCAAAACGGCTTCCCCAGGGCGACTGACTTACCGGAAAGAAAAACGCCGCCAGGAATATAATAATGAACAGGCTTAGTCTTCTGATGTTGGAGTTCACGTCAATTAAATAATGCTATTTAAGGGCTTCCAAATGTTGGTCAGTACGCTTCCTTATCACATCCGTAATACAATCCATGAATTTTAGAATACATGGCACCTCCAGCCTGTAGAATACTTTTAAACCCTCTTTACGACACGACAGGATTCCATTCCTTTTTAGCAAAGAAAGATGCTTGGAGATAGTGGAATGATCTGCATCTATTTGCTCATTTAATTCGCAAACGCATTTTTCACTATCGGAAAGCATCTCAACAATTGCTAAACGGGTGGGATGCGCTATCGATTTTAAGATTTCTGCTTTTAATTCTGTTAATTTATTTCTGTTATCCATGCTTGCTTATATGCCAATATAGCCACATAGTTTCTCATGTCAACATTTTTCGCGATTAGAAAATAGTTTTTTTACAGGAGGTTAATACAGTCCCGAAGGATTTCAGTGCGGCTTTTATGGCGCAGCTTTTTCAATGCCTTGGCTTCTATCTGCCTGATTCTTTCCCTGGTGAGATTAAATATTACGCCGATCTCCTCCAGCGTCCGCGGGACCCCATCGGCTATTCCGTAGCGCATCTTAATCACCTGACATTCGCGCGGAGAGAGAGTGGAGAGTACTTTTTCCAGCTTGTCCCTTAAATGAACGAATGAGGTTCTGCCGGTCATTTCGGATGATTTAGGATCCTCCATAAAATCGATTAACGTTTTGTCCTCATTCTTATAATATTGAGCATCCAAAGAAAGTTCACGCGTTGAGGAGCGGATAGCATGTTGAACCTTATCCTTTGAGAATCCCAGCTTATCGGAGAGCTCATCAGGCGTGGGTTGTCTTCCCATTTCGTTCAAAAAACTCTGGCTTTCTTTCATCACCTTTTGCGCAACAGAATTCATGTAAACCGGAACCCTAACCGTACGGGACTGGTCGGCAATAGCCCTTTTTATCGCCTGCCGAATCCACCAGGCAGCATAAGTTGAGAATTTTGTACCTCGATGATAATCATATTTCTCCACCGCTTTTATTAAACCCCCATTCCCCTCCTGAATCAAATCCAAAAATTCCAGACCGCAGTTCTGATATTGCTTAGCAATAGTAATAACGAGTCGCATATTGCCGTTGATCATGGCATCAAGAGCTTTTTGACGCCGCAATTCGATTTCCTCCAGGTTCTTTGCCCATCCCATAAGCTGATGGCGATGCGCTCCCATCTCGCCCTCGATAAACTGGGCACGCCCCACCTCCTTCCTCAGAGTATCAATTCGAGATAGATATAAATCAACAAGGAACCTGATTAACTGACCACTGATTTCCAATCCCGATACGGTTCGATAGATATCGTTCCTGACTTTTGTAGCACGAGCCATGATCTTGGAAGGGTCTTCTCCCGATCGCATCTGCGATAGTTGCTGTTGACACCGAGCCAGTGCTCGCGCATTCTTTTTAAGTTCGCCCACAGCCTTTTCAAGGTCTTTTCTTGCTTTGGAGATTTTGTTTTCAGGTATAAAACCGCCGCCCGGAAGTTCCATTACTTCAGATAAGTCTATGGTGCCGGTCAGGGCTTTCTCCGCAAGAGCGATGAAGGCATCCAACGTCAACGTGGAAGAAAAGACTATTTTTACTGACTCAAACCTGCAAACTTCCAGTTCCTTAGCGTAGTGAAGCTCTTCATTACGAGTCATTATTCGCTTCCTGGCGAGTTCATCGAAATAGACCTTCACCGGATCACCGAGACGGATCTGCTTCGGGAGTTTTGGGGTTTCCGCGGGAGTGGAGTCCTGACCTTCCTCTAATTCATCCGCCTGGGTTTGATCCGTGCCCGCTGTATATACACGTCCTCTGTCCGGCTCTCTGTACCAACTCAACTTACTAAGATTCCCACCAATTTCTTCCAATAGCTGCAAGAGACGCGATGAAAGATCAGTTTGCGAGTTTTTACTATTCGAATTTCCCCCTAACCGTTCCCGACTCAAACGCCTGTCCCCCCGCCAAGCAAAACTCTTGCGTACCTTCTTTGAAGCTCACTTGCCCTGGATGAGTCTCCGTTCTCTTCGGCAGCTATTATTTCTTCCTTTATCATTCGCAATATCGATTTATTGGCATCCTTTTGGAATCGCTTTATATAATCCTCCAGAATCTCCGGAGAAGGTGTCATTATATTCTTTACGGATTCCATACCCGCCAATGTTTCAACTATTCGCGGATCGGTGTCCACGTCTATCCATTTTCCGGTATCCAATCCGCTCTTCTCCTTGTATTCGGTGAGTATCCTGTCATAAACAAGTCTGCATCCGGGATCGGAGAAGCAATCACTCTCGATTGACTCGCTGACACGAGGGATATAATTTCTATTCTCGGATAACAGCATCAGGAATTCCTTTTCCAGTGTTGCGCGGTTACGTATTTCGGCATATACTGGCTTAGATGACCGCGTTGTACTGGAGTTCCTCAGATATGCGGAGACCGGGAAATCGAATACCCGTTCCACCTGATCGGTAAATAACCTACGTCGAAGTGGATCCGAGATCTGCCGGATTATATCCGACAGCTCTTCGACCAACCTTTCCTGTTCTCCCATAGAAAGCTGCCTGAACGCCTTCTTCAATATATGCCTTTTAAATACGGGATAAGACTC
>WJIR01000225.1 GCA_014730175.1 Candidatus Zixiibacteriota bacterium | reverse complement strand
GTTTACAGTATGCCCGCACTATGCGCAGCGCATCGAACAGTTCCCTTTTAAATTCCGCCACCCTCAATTCTGCCGGTACCGCAAGCCCCATTACCGGAATCTGTTCCCCGAAAAATTCCTCAAATATTTCCACGGCACCCTCTCCGGAAGGCTCGTCGATATGGGTCACCACCAGTCGAGCCTTTTTCTCGCGACGTTTCTCCATATATGATTCCGCCGTTGACTCGGATTTGAATTCGATATTCTTCATCTTGAAATATTCAAAAAGGAATTCGACCGATTCCAATACGCCGGGGGAGGTAGGATCTGCGGTGATAATAGCGATATCCGCTTTGCGAACCAGTTCGGGAATGTACTTCTCGGTGTAATCGGGAGAAACCGGAGGGGTATCGATAAGCTGAATCTGTGTATTCTCAAAAGGCATCATCCCCGGAACCGGTTTGTGGGTCGAGAATGGAAATGCGGCGATTTCTACTTTAGCATTAGTTAATCCGCCGACAATCGTTGACTTGCCGGAGTTAGGAGGTCCGATAATAATAACCTGTCCCGCCCCCTCTTTTTCGATATGGGTATAATCCTCGACGCGGGTATCGCCATGCTTTTTGCCCCCGGATTCGATCTGCTTTTTCAGCTTGGATATTTTGGCTTTCATGTCAGCCTGAAGCTTATCGGTTCCTTTATGCTTCGGCATAAGCGCCAAAAGTTCGTGAGCCAGCTCCAGCTTTTTGCGCAGATCCTTCTCCGCTTTAAACTCGCGCTCTAATTCATAATAATGTGGAGGAAGATTAGCAGGCATCTAACCTGTCTCCTTAATAACTATACGATTTCCCCTCTGTGGCGATATGCACTTCTTCCAATCCGTACTTTTTACCTATCTTCATAATTCTTTTCTCTTCGCGAGAATCCCTCGCACTCATGTGAGTTAAAATCAACTTGCGGGCATTGGACTGAGCGATACTTTCTACCAGTTCCTCCGTATCGATATGAACCGCTTCGGTCAACACCACATCGGCGCCATCCAGTAATCCGCTCAACTCATCGACAGATTCGATATCCCCGGAATAGACCAGCTTGGTTTTCGAGGTAACCACCGAGAAACTGTAAGACTGCATTTTGTTGCTTAGCTTTTTCTTCCTTATCGTTTCGGAATAACTTTCAAGATGAGTATTCGGGAAAGCATTGACGGAAAAGTTGTGTTCACGAAAAACCGGATTAGGTTTTAGGGGATGCAAATACCAGTCGAAAGTAAGCCTTTCCGGGATTAGATAATAAGCATACAGATTCTCATACACAGGTTCAACAAGCTCCTGAGGTAGATAGATATCCAGGGGTGCGGTTCTTTTTACAAGATGGTTCATCTGTATAAATACCGGTAAACCGGCTATATGGTCAGGATGTCCATGCGAAATGAATACGTTGCGAATATTTTTGTAATTTACCCTCAGCCTTAACAGCGCCGATGAAGTACCCTCCCCGCAATCCAAAAGATAAGATCTTCTGTTGTATTCCACAAGATAACTTGAATTGGCGATATTAGGCTCGGGCATTCCGGCACTACACCCGATTATTCTCAATTTTGGCATAAAACTCTCCCTCCTCGTTTCCCGTAATATATCTATAACTTCACCCATCGTCAACTGTCAAAACAATATCATCGATGTAGATTTTACCGGCGATTTGAGGCTGCTTCAACGATAGGATCATCCGCTTTAGATTGGTTGTGTCTATTTTTTCTTGTATCTTACTCAATGGTATTATGATCCGATTAATGCCCGGGGAAAGCTGCTGTTCCTCGAAATAATAGGTTTCCGGTTTCCAGGTGGAATTCTGGTCATCCAGCCTGAAAACCAGCTTGATATTTTGCTCGGTTGGGTTGATCACCATAAATCTCAAGGAGTCAAAGTAGTCCCAGCGCCTGGGGATATGCCAGAATTCCATACCGGGATATTTTGCTATTTCATAGTTAAATGCCAGCGAATACTGACCGGAAACGGGGTGTCTACCAGTAAGAGCATACTCTCCATGGACAGGTTCGATCCAGTCTAAATCCTCTACCTCCTCGAAATCTGCAATGACAAAGTCCCTAACCGGCGGTCTGGGAATAACCTGTTCCAATTTAAATGATATCCCTTCAGATTCCTGTAGCGCCCTTGATTTTTCTATCGTGGATTGATTATGCCGGTAGATCCAATATATAAAAATTAGCTGGCAAATGAGGGCTATCGATAATATAATAATAAAGGTTTTACTTTTAAACATTTGGTCGATTGGGTAGCATTTGACTGGTACATTGTTTTCAAAATGACAAGGCTCTTTAAATACTCGCTGATTACTTTACTAATTATTATAAATTCGGTTCTCTTTTGGTATATTAATTTTCGATTCTTTGTCATCGAAGAGGTTTTCATCGAGAATATAGCGCTCCGGAAAGCCCTCGGTGATTTAACTATTGTCCATATCTCAGATTTGCATATCGGAACAATCACGAATTATGAAAATCGGGTATTAGAATTTACAAACAGCCTTAATCCCGATTTCGTTTTCCTCACCGGAGATCTCATAGCCGATACATCCGGCATAGATGATGCGATTCAGTTCGTTTCGCGACTCAAACCGAAATTCGTTATCATTTTCGTTCCCGGAAACTATGACCATCGATTCGCCTTCGGAAATGCTCCGGAAAAGCTATTTTCGGGATTACGAAATGCGGGAGTGGTAGTTCTCCGAAACAGCAGCGTGAAGATTGAACTGTCGAACGGTATTAAACCACCGGAAAGGATTTATATCAGCGGTGTTGATGATCTGGTATCAACTCATAGTGACCTGTTACTCACTCTATCCGGATTAGAAGAAAACATACCGGTTCTGTTGATGTCCCATTCTCCTAAAATACTCAACCGCGCACTGGATTACGATGTGGATTGCATATTATCCGGGCATACCCACGGAGGTCAGGTATATATCCCGTATATTACCAAAAGGTTTACGAAAACTTATTATATAGGTTCCTTTATGAAAGGATTGCATAGTAAAGGGGATACAGATATATTCATAAATCGAGGATTGGGAACATCGTTGGTTCCGATAAGGTTTTTTTCCTTACCACAGATTGCGGTTTTACGATTTACTAAATAGTTCGGAGGCGTTAATGGATTTTAAACTGACAGATATACACCGGGAGATAATCGACCTCAGCAGGCAATTCGCTGATAAGAGGATAAAACCTATAATTAAAGATGCTGACCGAGATGCGACCTTCGACAGATCTATACTCGATGAAATGGGGGAGATAGGACTGCTGGGATTATGCTTTCCCGAAAGGTATGGCGGAGGTGGGCTTGACTACATAAGCCTTGGTTTGGCGTGTGAAGAGCTTGAATATGCCGATACTTCCGCTCGGGTGGTACTTTCGGTTCATATCGGATTAGCCGCTTTGCCGATATTCACCTGGGGAACCAAACAGCAAAAGGAGCTGTACCTTCCGCTAACGACTTCCGGCAAAATGATCGGCGCTTTCGGTCTAACAGAACCGAATGCCGGTTCCGATGTGGTCGGGATGCAGGCGACCGCCGATGAGATGCCGGATGGTTTCATTCTCAACGGTGAAAAAATGTGGATATCGCTCTCGGATGCCGCAGACCTCTTCCTGATTTTCGCCTGGACTGATAGGGAAAAGAAAGCCAAAAGGGATCATTCCGGAATCACCGGCTTTATCGTCCAACGTAATTTCGGAGGTATAACCACAGGCGACATCAAGGGCAAACTCGGGGTTCGCGCCGGTAAAACCGGATTTATTTCTTTATCAGATACCATGGTGCCAAAGGAAAATGTACTTGGGCAGATCGGCGATGGATTTAAAATAGCGATGTTTTGTCTGGATCAAGGACGCTACACCGTCGCCGCCGGTTCCACCGGTTTGATCCGCGCCTGCCATGACGCCTGCGTGGAATATGCTAATACCAGGAAGACATTCCAAACACCGATAGGGAGGCATCAACTGGTAAAAGAGATGATAGCGCGAATGTACGCTGGCTATGAGATATCCCGGAATCTCTATCTTAAAGCCGGATGGATGAAAAACAACGGGATCGCTAACTCCCGCGCTACATCGTTAGCTAAATGGATATCCTGTGAATATGCGGAAACCGCCGCATCCGACGCCGTTCAGGTACACGGCGCTTATGGGTTCTCCGATGAATATCCTGTGGAACGTTATTATCGTAACGCTAAAGGCGCATCGATTTATGAAGGCACCCGCGAAATCCAGAAATTGATACAGGCGGATTATTCCCTGGGATATCGTAAGGACAAAAAGGACCGCACCGAACTGCCGACCTGGCCATTTGATGGGTAGGATGGTGGATCACCCCTAATGCAAGACGGATTAAACCCCGTCGTTATTATAAATTTTAACTTACCGCTTTTCCCGCATCTGCCGCTTCACCTTAATCCGGTTGTTATTATGCTGGCGATTCGTTTCCGCAAAAAGGTGTCCTCCATCCCCCGAGGCGACAAAGTAAAGGTAATCGACATCTGCCGGATTAACCGCCGCTTCCAATGATCTCTGCCCTGGATTGGCGATAGGACCCGGAGGTAATCCGTAATATCGATAGGTGTTGTACGGGGAATCGACTGCGAGGTCTTTTATCCATAACGGACGGTTGAGGTTGGGTAGGGCATAGATAACAGTTGGGTCGCATTGAAGCTTCATCCCCTTTCGTAGCCTGTTATGAAAAACCGCACTGATTGTCCTTCGTTCATCCTTCAACCCGGTCTCTTTTTCAATTAACGATGCCATGGTCACGGCTTCGTGTATGTTAAAACCTACCGCTTCTGCGCGTTTGACCATTTCGCCATCGAATACCTCGAAGAATCGTTCCACCATTATCCCCACAATTTTCTCAGGTTCACTACCGAAATATATGTAATAAGTATCGGGGAAAAGGTATCCTTCGAAGTTATCAGCATCGATGTTAAACTGTTTAAGAAGCGAATCGTTTTCGCAAGCCCTTACGAAAGCGGTCGAATCCACTGACAATCGCCTATAGACGATACCTGCCATCTGTTTGTATGTCAATCCTTCCGGAAAAGTAACTCTGACCGGACTGTTGCTGCCTTTCAGTAATAATCTCGCGATAGTCAGATAGCTGTTATCTTTGCTGAAATCATAACGTCCTGCTTTTACCTCATTGGGAGAACCTATTACAGACACTAATCCGACCAGTATCTTACTGTTATCGATAATGGATTGCTCTTGTAGCCTCTGCGCAATCGATATTAATGTTTCGCCCTTGTTGGCGATAATGATAACATCTTTATCACCCTCGATACTGCCGGCGGGAGCAACTGCCAGATAATACCACCCGAACGCAATCGCAATCGCGGTTATTAATATCAAGGTTAATAGAATTTTCCTCGTCATCTTAATCTTCCCAAAAATTTCATCGGGATCTCCAGAGCAACCCTAATCAATCCGCATCCGAGAATGAATAATGTACTAAGGATGTATATCAATATATCAAGCCCTAATCTTAATATTCCTCCCGGATATTCTCTTAAAAGATTCATCCTTCCTTTTGTTCCTTACTTCCTTGATTCCAGATAGCTCCGGAGTATATCGACAGCAGCCAGTTGATCGATAATCTCTTTCTTGCCCTTAATTCGCTTTCCGGTTTGATGAAAACTATCTTCAGCCCTCGCCGAGGAGTAATATTCATCATATAGAACCACCTTCAATCCGCTTTTATCTTCCAGCTTCCGAGCAAAGCTTTTGATTTCACCGGAGAGCTCCGCTTCCTTCCCGTCATCTCGAATCGGCTCGCCGATTACTATTAGTCCCACCGATTCCTCATTCATCAACTTCTGAATGTCGTTAATCAACTTCTCGGGATCTGTTGCTATTAATGTCGTCAGTGGCGTTACCATGATCTCATCCGGATCGGTAATAGCTAATCCCACTCGCCTTCTGCCGTAATCTATACCCAGTATTCTCATCTATAGATATCTCGCACGATATTCTGCTATCGCTTCCTCATTAGAACTGAAAGCGATAGGCACCGGAATATTGTTTATATCGAAATAACCGGCTTCGGAAACATCATCGCCGGGTATGATCTCGCCCGAAATAACTTCAGCCAGATAAACAATCAATACCACCGCATGCCGGGGATCATCGCCGCCTTTGTAGGCATTGAAAACGCCGTTGAGTTTAATATGTAACCCCGTCTCCTCGAAAGTCTCTCGTATAGCGCATTCATCGGGCCCCTCGCCGATTTCCATGAAACCGGCCGGTAATGTCCATTCTCCCACCGCAGGCGGATACTTCCTCTTTGCCAGTAGAATCTTTTGATTGTCATCGACAACTAAAACCCCACATGCCGGTTTGGGATTATCATAAAAAACAAATCCGCATTTGCCGCAGACCTGTCTTTCTATTATCTCATTTTCAGGTATCCTCGTTGCCAACTTGTTGGCGCACACGGGGCAATATTTATAGCGCAAAATAATTTCCTCTTCTAATCATTTCTATTAATATATCGTCCCCGGCAGAAAGTTTCAAAACCTAATCTAAAAAAAGCCAGGACTTGCTATCGCAGGATATAATCCTGAATGTTCCGGTCTGCTGATCCAAAGTAAGCGGGACATTCTTGTCCCGCCAAGCTGTTTAACCCGTATAATTCGCAAAAAACCACGAATCTGTAACCGAAGGCTTGTGCTTCGGGGATTTTACAACAATAAACAATTCATAGCCTGGAATTCGGGCTCCAGAAAAGAGCCGGAGGCGCAAGGCTTCCGCTACCGATTAGGAAATTTATGAATAATATGGGTTAAAAAACCGATGTGCTGAAAAATTCAAGCGAGACCCCACGTTTCAACCCTCCGGATGTAGGCAAGCGTGGGGAGGATCACTATTTTTAAAAACGATCGGTTTTAATCTGTCTTGCCGCTCAGATCTTCAGACCTGCGGTTTACTTGAACGCCTCGGTCTGTTCTGCATAGAACAGATTAAATAACCCAGAGCAAATCCCAAAAAAGCCGTTACAAGAATTAATACCAGCAGCGGCATGGAAATAGACCAGAAAAGGACTTGCACTATTGCCGTCTCGGAGTTCTGGATTAAAATGACCAAAACCATGAGCGCAATGATTCCGATAATTATGGATTTTGTTTGCATGTAATCTCCCGTTTTTGACGAGTTTAATACCATGATGTGGATTTTACAAGCAAAATATTCTCATTCAATTACAGTGTCCTTCAACGCTCCTATGATTTCCAGTAGCTAAATTGAAAAAATGTATTATATTATTGTTGATAACGATAATGCTGTAAATCTCTATTTCCGGAGGTTGAAAATGATACGAAAGCAAATAATCACGATTATCTGCATATTTTCTATGCTGACTGGCTCCGCTATCGCTGCCGATTTCCATTCGCTCTACAACTGCTCTTTCACAACGCCCGGATTGACCGGCTACATGCAAGATTATGTTAATCCGGGACCAGGCGTCCCTGCATTAGATCCGGAAACCGATTGGTCCGTCAGCCTTAACGCCCCTGTATTGTCATCCCTACGGATCGCTGATGTCGATGGCGACCAGCAACAGGAGATAATTTGTACCACGTATGGCCCCGATGGAAATCCTTACGGCGCCGGACAGATTTTTGTGTTCGATGTCAATGGCGACACCTTGGACGGCTGGCCTTATATCACCAATAAACCATTTCCGGCATCCGCGTGCATTGGTGATGTTGACAATGATGGTGATATCGAAATAGTCGCTGGCGATTGGGGTAAAAT
>WJIR01000017.1 GCA_014730175.1 Candidatus Zixiibacteriota bacterium | reverse complement strand
GACAAAAGATAGCCAAGCTGGTGGATGGCGTGAAATCGGCAGGAGAACATTCAGTTACCTGGGATGCATCGAATGTCGCTTCCGGCGTTTACTTCTATAAACTGATTGCTGGCGAAAAGGTATTCACGAAGCGGATGACATTGTTGAAGTAAAGCCGGAAAAAATCACTTTTATACAGATAGGTCAGGAATCATTTCCTGACCTGTTTTTTATCTCTGTATTTTCAAACTACAGCCAACAATACTGTAATTAATATCGAAATATTTCTATTCCATTAAAAGTAATTCTTGACATAGCAGTATTCATGTTTTATACTTTTGACATGTAGAAATCCGTAACCTGCTAAAATTAAAAAGGCGGGCGTAATGTTTTTGACCAGCAAATTTATATCTAATACAGAAGGGGGTGATAAATGAATGTTATTTAATGTTTAACAAACATGGATGCGGGAAAGGGATGATAGGTAAGTAACCACAATTAAAAAGGAGGGAGATAAGATGAATTATCTTTCAAAATCCAAATTTAACGCTTTGAAAATTTTATACAAGCGTTATATTGCTAACAAGAGAATTATTCAATCAATCGTTTTCTTTTCGATTCTAATCATGTCAATCGCGTTTTTTTTAAAATATTCAGAAGCGGGTAAAATCGGCACATGTTATAATATAGGGTACAAGAGTTTCCCGCGAGTCGATGCTAACTTTACCGACAAAACGTCCATTGAGTCATTTCGATTCAGACTCTCGTGGGAGATCATGGATGCGTTTTTAGTAAATAATAATTGGAAAGCGCTCGCTGATTCCATAGTAGCTTCTTATCCGGATGATGAGGATATTGAAAAGATTTTCATGTTCAAGTTTTATCATCCGACTAAGATGGTTCAAACAGGAACTGATTTGGTGTACAAAGTAAATCCGGACTCAATCCAATATTTCAAGGATATGTGCGCATTTTTGGGCGATAGTCTCGGCGCCCGGGGTATTCACACCTTCGTGCTGCATAATGAACCGAATATCGGCTGGTTTGAGATACAGGGGCCGCCTCCGTTCGCAGGAGGAAGGAAATGGATGAGTGGATACGATGCTTTTGCCGAGCAATGCTCAATATGTATTGAAGAGATTGAAGATGCATCGGCATGCCCGGAATCATTGTATATAATATTTGGGTCTTTCTGCGGTGATAGTGCTTTAGGCGTTGATACTATCGGACCTGTCAAGGGATTCACTGACGCTATGAATCTGGACATGGTCGACTGTATTGATTTTCATGTCTACAAACCAACCGTAACGCAGAATGAAGTTGCCGGTATAGCCTCCAAAATTAAAGCGTTCGCTGAGAATCGCAGCAAAGAGTGGTCGGTCTTGGAAACAGCGGGACCCTTGATACAGTTTCCCGAACGGTATTACTACTCACCGGATAGCTCAGTTAAAATATTCACCTTGTTAAAGGAATATGTGTTCAATACTATTCGCTATGGTAATTGGACGTGGGGCATTAGCGATTCGATTTTTGTCGATAGCTTATATACATTAACAAGACAAGAAGACGAATGCCATTTTCTGCTTCCCGAAAATTGGTACGATAATGATGGTAACCACCTATGTCCAACCCCGGGAAACTTGGAAGATTATAAAATTAACGAATTTGATCATCGAGTGCCAACTTTTGACGATTCGGGAGCCGTTTTTGTGCACTGGTTCGCTGCGTGGCGACACAGACCATATCACTATCATAATCAAACCGCCTGGGGCTGTTATGACATGGATTGCGAAGCAATCGATACTTCAAGCGCTGGAGCCATAACTGGTAAGCTGATAAAGCAGTCTAAGTATTTCCCCAGATGTATTCTTGATCCTGAGGATACAACCTGGCAGACACCGTTTGCAGAGCATATACAGGATTACATCGAAGGAAGATACGAGCGAACTATGGGCGAATATATTATTCCAGTAAATGAATTGCATATTGATAATTATCCCAATGTGTTCAATGCCAGCACTCGAATAGAATTCGCATTGCCGTCTGATGGTCATACTAAGTTAGAGGTATATGATCTTCTGGGAAAACGAGTGGAGGTTTTAATTGATGAATACCGAAGATCCGGTAATCATTCGGTTATATGGAATGCGGAAAGGGTCGCATCCGGGATATACTTCTGCCGTTTAACACAGGGTGAGCAGAAAGTAACAAAGAAAATGGGACTTGTGAAATAGTGTCATAAACATCAACAATGCAGTCGGGTTGCCGTACCCGACTGCATAATCATATAGCGGAGGAATGCGATGAAGAAATTGATATATCTGATAATGATAATTACCCTATACCACCTTATCCCTACCAATCCCTGTTATTCGCAGGACACCCTCTGGACTCGGACATACGGAGGACCGAATTGGGACGATCCCTCTGATATTCTGATAATAGATGATGGCGGTTATATGATAGCCGGTGATAATGACGTTTATGATGGTTACATTGTACGAACTGACAGTTTGGGAAATAATATATGGACTTCCACATTTGGGGGGAATGGTTTTCAAGCATTGACGGGGATATGCAGACACGATAACGATTTCTTTTTATCAGGTGGTAGTGGCGTGGATTTCTTTAGTCCTACAGATGGTTGGTTGGTCTGCATCAGCAATAATGGCGATTCTCTCTGGAGTAAGACTTACGGTGGCGAGGATGATGATGGATTTACATCCATGGCAGCAACCGGTGATGGCGGGTATATTTTAGCTGGGTTCACACATTCTTATGGACAGGGAGATGACGATTGGTATCTGGTAAAGACTGATTCTTTAGGGGACACGATATGGACGCGTACCTATGGTTCTCCGCATTTCGACGCTTGTTATGCGCTACAGGAAACCTCCGATGGGGGATATATAATGGGCGGTATGTGTGCTAATGGGGCTTATATAGTGAAAACCGATGCGCAAGGAGAGCTGACCTGGGATGATCGAGATGACGGGCTCACTTATACGATGTATAAGGAAGTGAAGCAAACTGACGATGGAGGGTATATTGCGGTCGGAATCGCCCATGCGGACGGTGGCGAGCAGTTG
>WJIR01000224.1 GCA_014730175.1 Candidatus Zixiibacteriota bacterium | reverse complement strand
GTATTATCGACAGTTCGGCAGGATATTATGAGTTTGGTAATTACGTCGTAGATGCATCCGAGCTACGAGCCAACTATGACGGAGATGAGCAGATCGCCGCTATCTTCAGCATGGTCGAGTTACCGTTGAGCAAAAAACTTAAATTCGTAGGCGGATTGCGATTCGAGACCACGCAGATCGATGTTGTCACTCAGGATCCGGATTACGAGGAGGGAAATCTTGATGACAACGATGTCCTTCCGTCAGCAAGCCTGATCTACCGTCTATCGGACAATATGAATCTCAGGGGCGCTTTTGGTAGAACATTGGCACGTCCCACTTTCCGTGAACTGGCGCCTTTCCCTTCATGGGATTTCGCCAACGGATTTTTCTTTATCGGAAATACTGCATTGAAGCGGTCGCTAATAGATAATTTCGATATACGTTGGGAATGGTTCAGCAATCCCGGAGAAATTCTGGCGACCAGTTTATTCTATAAGAAATTCGAAAATCCGATAGAAAGAGCGATTAAAAATGATAACGGCGAGATACAGTATCAGAATGTTGACGAAGCGATAGTCTATGGCGCTGAGTTTGAGATCCGAAAGAAGCTGAATATACTCCACTCAACACTGTCGGATTTCAGCTGGGGAGCAAATCTATCACTGATTCATTCGGAGGTTGATATACCTCAGGACGAACTGTTAATCATTCGTGCTTATGATCCCGATGCGGACGACACTCGTCCATTGCAGGGTCAATCACCATATATTCTCAACATTGACTTAACCTATAACAACACGGATACCAAAACCCTGGCGAGTGTTACTTATAACGTTTTCGGGGAAAGGCTTTCCGAGGTCAGTCTGGGAGGAACGCCTGATATTTATGAACAGCCCCGACCTATTTTGAACTTTATCTTTAATCAGAGCATAATGGGCAATATAAGTTTAAAAGCTTCGGCCAAGAACATTCTCGATTCTCCCATGAAGAAAATCCATGAATTCAAAGGTGGAGAATATATCTATCATGAATATCAAACCGGGAGAAGCATAACTCTCGGATTAAGCTATGAACTTCAATAGTTTATAATATTAACGAAGTGGCAACCTGCTAATAATACGCTCTTAATATTATGGAGATATTGTTAGCAACTTTGGATTAATTCAAAGATTAAACTAAAGATTCGGAAATTAATGAGAACAACAAATTAATAATAAGTACTTAAGTTAGGAGGATAAGTTGAGTATTAAAGTGAATAATCTGTTCAAACTGATGTTAGTAGCGTTAGCTTCTTTGTCAGTGCTCTGGTTTGCGGGTTGTAGTGACGATGATAGCAATCCGCTGGTTACCGAGGAAGGCGACTATTTTTTCGACGATGACATAGCGCCTGGTGATACTGTTACGTTAACCGCCGATACCGAATGGGTATTAAGTGGTTTCGTTTTCGTCGAAGAAGGGGCTGTTCTTAATATCGAAGCTGGAACCGTAATAAAGGGCAGACCAGGACAGGGCGTTAATGCCAGCGCATTGATTATCTGTATGGGCGGAAAGATAAATGCAAACGGAACCGCTGATAATCCTATCATCATGACCGCCGAAGCGGACGATGTGGATGATCCCGACGATATCCCTACGAATGCCAAAGGATTATGGGGAGGTTTGATTATTCTGGGTAAAGCCACTAATAACAATCCCGGCGGCACCGGACAGGTAGAGGGTATTCCTTCGGATGAACCTCGCGGTGAATACGGCGGTAACAATGACGCCGATAATTCGGGAACTTTACGCTACGTCTCGATCCGTCACGGCGGTTCGGAAATCGGCGCAGCTAACGAAATCAACGGTTTAACCTTAGGCTCAGTCGGAAGTGGAACCACAATCGAATATATCGAAGTGTTTTCCAATCTTGATGATGGTGTTGAATGGTTCGGCGGAACCGTCAACTGCAAGAATATGGTGGTCGCTTTCTGCGGTGATGACTGCTACGACTACGACGAGGGTTTCCGCGGTAAAGGACAGTTCTGGTTCTCGATTCAGGCATCTGATGAAGGCAACCGTGCTGGCGAGCATGATGGAGCTACTGAAGATGAATCAGCTACCCCTTATGCCCATCCGGTAATTTCGAATGTTACCTATATCGGCTCAGGCGCCACTTCAGCTAATGCTGATAATGATCACACCTTCAAGATCAGGGACAACGCAGGCGGTGAATATCACAACAGTATTTTCTACGACTTCAACGGAGATGGCGTTGATGTTGAAGACCTTGCAGATTCCGTATCGACTCAGGATTCTCGTAAAATGCTGGAAGACGGTCTGATCGTATTCGAAAACAACGTTTGGTATAGCTTCGGCGATGGTAATGACGCTGCCGGAGTCTGGCCCCAGGATTACGTAAGAACCTACATGAACAATACCGGAACTAACGTCATTCAGGAGCCGCAGCTTGCGAATATAGCTCGAACCGCCACCGGAGCTTTGGATCCTCGTCCGAGCGCGGCGGGACCTGCCGGAAGCGGCGCAGCGATTCCTTCCGGAGGCTTCTTTACCAATGTAACTTATAAAGGAGCGTTTGATCCCAATGGCGACAATTGGCTGACCGGTTGGACAGCGTTGTCCGAATACGGATTCGCGCAATAGGTGATTGGATTTTGAATAAACTCTAATTTGGCGCTAATAAAATCTGAAGATAAATCCATATAATGAATAACAGCACCCCTCAATACGGCAGCTAAATCAAATAAACCAACCAACTTGCCCCACCCCGCCCTCCGTAGTTATACGGATCGAGGGTATGGAGAAGCCACCGCTCCATACCCTCTTGTTTTTTATACATTTCATTTGCTATATATGTATATTAAAGGGAACCTGTGGAAATATTGAGTTGGACTTATGAATCTATTTAATGAATTTCGCAATTTAATATGGTTATACAGGAATCGATTGGAATTCCAGGCAGAACAGAATTGCCGCGATTTTCAGAATTTCCTCTCGAATGTTAAAAGCTATTATGATATCAATTACCGAAATCTCAGGATTCTTGAAATCGGATGCGGACAGAGATATCCTCATGCATTGATTTTGGCTCAGGATAATGAAGTACATGCTATCGACCTGAATGTGATAATCTACAGTTGGGCTCCGCTTAGAATTACGCGGATGTTCACAAAGGACGGAATAATAAGGGGAACCAAAACAGTAGTTAGAAAGGCGCTCTTTGACAAAAAGTATCACGAAAAGCTCGCCGAGTGCGCTGGCAAGAGATTAACGAAGATGCCCGAATTCCACACCATGAACGCTGAAGACCTCGACTTCCTTGATTCTACCTTCGATTTTGTCTTTTCCGTTGCCGTATTCGAACATATTCGAAATGTTGAAACCGCAGTAACTGAGTTACGGAGAGTGTTAAAGCCGTCCGGGATATTCGCTATAGAGATAAATCCTTTCACAGGAATTACCGGCGGGCATAACCTTTACGGGAAAGATGAGACGACCACCGAGGTTCCCCCATGGGATCACATTCGGCAAAATCTCTATCCGGCGACCACTTATTTGAATAAGCTGAGGTTAGGTGATTACAGAGATATTTTTTCGAGTTATTTCGATGATGTTCATTTTATTGAAAACGAATCAAATCAATACAAAAAGTACCTCACCAATGAAATCCGAGAAGAGCTATCGGATTACTCCGAACATGAATTGTTGACCTTGGGCATGGGGATAATCGGGAAAAAGTAGTAGATATCATCGGCAAATCTTTCTGATATAAACCGGGCTATTCAATTTGCGTGTCTCTAAGTTGCTGTAAACTTTTAAGAAATAATAATCCAACCTCTATGTTTCAGAGATTATTTTCCAGCCGAAGTCCGTTGCTTTATCCTGTATCTTACTCAGGTCGTGACAACCATTTATTCCGCATACATTTTTCCTATTGACCTGATGCCTATCAGGTCTTATAATAAATCTTTGTAATGTGGCCGCAGTTTGCCTCGACCGGGCCCTGCGGCTTCTGTCGTTCATGCGGAGCAGAAAATGACATTCAGAAGTTCGGCCTCATTCGGGAAGCGTCAAGAGTTCGTGGCCATCGCCGAAATGCTTCGGCGCGGCTTCGATGTGTACCTGACGTTGGTGGATGATCAACAAATCGATTGCGTGGTGCGAAAGGAAGTCTCGGGGGAACCCATTTATCTGGATATCCAGATAAAAGCCCGGTCCAAGGACTGCAATCCACGGAATGCAGGGACGTTTGCCGCTTTGGAAGTGCGGAAACCTCGACCCAACTTCTTCTTCATCTTCTATTCCGAGCAAGCCGATTGTTACTGGGTTTTGCCGTCCACCGAACTCGTTAAAGAAGCGGACCAGAATAAGAGTGGCAAGAATGCGGGAAAGTACAGAATCGTCTTCACGAACCTGAGCCGTAAAACAGGGCTGGTTAGCCCTCGTCCCCGCTTCGAGAAGTACATGAACAATTTCAACATTCTGAGAGATTACAAGGGGTGACCCCCATGAGTAAGAAGATAAGAGGCCGACGCCCTATACAGGAAATAACCGCCCCACAACGGCGGACATTGCAGGAGATACGACTTTATACAAACCAGCGGGGATTCCCCCCGACAATCAAAGAACTCGCTGATATCCTGGGGATTTCCCACGCCAGTGCGCGCGGCCAGGTCAACCAATCCGTGCGTAAGCGATTTTTAGCTGCTCGAAGTAGACTTAGACGAGTCGAAGCTGTAATCAGTGAAAGGAAAGGGAAGGGAAGGATTCTAAATTGATATTTCTTTCCTCGCTCTTTTTAGTGAATCGTGGTTTCTTATAGCAATTAAGTGGAATTCATTTCCTGTTTTAAAATACCCCAATATTCTGATATCCCTATTAGCTCGAAAGTAGAAAATCTTCTTATTATTAATCCTACCGAAGGACTGAAATTTCATTTTTGGTGTAAAATCCCCCTCTTTACCAATTATTTCTAATGTTTTGGTAATCTTTTTTTTAGAAGAGTCAGATCGTTTTCTAAAATCATTGATGAATGATTTGGTAGGTTTAAGGACTAAAGGTTCCTTTTGAGACATATTTCAACGTACTAAATCTCTGCCTGTGCGGAACTGTTATTCAATAAATCAATTAATTGGTCTATCGTTTCAATATGTTCGTAGGAATCTTCCTCGGCTTCTTGAATAGCCTTTTCAAGTTTTTTTACAAAACTCTCTTTATATAATAGGCGTATATCATCAAAAGTCTGGGAATGATAATAAGTAGAAGTACCTTCCCCAAAAACTTGCTGAATATTGGGTTGAATGACTATGACTGTGCTTCTTACAGTTCCTGTATGATTTACAATGAAATTGGCTAGGTAATTGCGATGATCAAATTTCGTATGGCTTGCTGGAATCCGATAGTTTGTTTGCATCATTGTTCTTCATCCTTAAATTTCGAGCTATCGACCGATTTCAATATACCTTGCTCAATTAAACCATCTATTTGATCCTTAATTATTTGCTGTAAGGAAACTGCAACCTCAAAGGGAATTAATATTTCTTTGAATGTCAGCAATTTTTCTTCTCCAGGGTGAGCCTTCGAGAAGGACAGCAACATGCCCCTCGGGTATGATCTAATAGCAACATGATCCGCAAACTCGAAGTTCTTAACTTCTTCGGTTAAATAGCTAATCTCATCCTTACTGTCGTGAGGTTTGGATGTTTTCTCTTTGGATTTTTTGGTTTTGTTCTTCATGCTTTAATCGAAAGGAGTTTTGGGAAATATCGACAATTTACTTAGAGAGCTTAATTCCAGTGAATCCTATACGCTAATAAATGTATCCAGTTCCGATTGTCAACTCTAAAT
>WJIR01000223.1 GCA_014730175.1 Candidatus Zixiibacteriota bacterium | reverse complement strand
TATTTTGATAAGAAATTCTCTTGACCTGTTTAAAAAAAGGATTATTATTGTAGAATGTTCGCGGGAGTAACTCAGCTGGCTAGAGTCACAGCCTTCCAAGCTGTTGGTCGCGGGTTCGAATCCCGTCTCCCGCTTATTTTATAACCTATTGGTGATCAACAGATAAGCGCTTTGAGCTTGTCCATTGATCCGGTATAAAAAACGATCCTCCAGCGCGAACAATCATCGTGTATCATGCTCCCAGTCGGCATACAGGATATCATTATCACTATCTCCATCTAAATCAGCAACTGCGGGTCTTGTAGGTACGAAGTTGGTTACTATAAAATGTTGCGGCTATTTAATCTCCTCAGCAAAGCAAATTACCGAGATGACGAGCGCCATCAAAGCGACGATGGTCATTAGTATTATAATTTATGTTTATTGTTATGTAAGTTTCTCCCATTGATTGTAGGACTGCCTCGTATTGTTAATTTCCTTTGTTGTATAGGTCCGCAAAAGAGAGGATTAACCTATGTTCGTACCGTCGTCACCTCCTTTCGACTTCGGAATCAATAACGGGGGCGAGTCCCCAGCCTGCCCTTGGACCCAGGTCAGGGACAAGCCCGCCGAAGGCGGAAAAACCGCCAGCCTAAATCCTCGCTGTCGGACAGCTCGTACCCGACAGCGACTGTTTTTCATTAACATACTCGCCCCCGAGATTATCGCAAACAGGCAGGCGAACATATTACTGAACGCACCCCCCTTCCTACTACTGCCCCCTGTACCTCATGGCAGCGCCTATCATACAACCAACCGGTATCTGCAATCCAAGAATTATTAACAAGATTACTTTAATCTCCATTTTGGGAAACTCCTTTTTGGTTTCGGTCTTTATTATTGAGTGACATTCAGCCCCGATATCTAACAAATTTTTTAATTTTTTTTCGATGGGGATTTTGAGAGTGATGATTTTACGCAGCCTAATTTCATCGCACAGAATGCGGGATGAAATTGCCTCCTCCGGAGGGGAATATAATATCCGCAGCAATCTGCTGACCTACATTCCTATTACACCAACGAAGGGCAAACCTTCGGCTACGAAGAAATCGTACTGCCATGTATTGCATAAAAAAAGAAGGACCGGAAAATATCCGGTCCTTTCAGTAGGAGGCAAAAATGAAAAAGGCAATTAGTTTAGTGTTTTTAAGAACCGCCGCTTTACGCGGCGATTCTCTGGACCCGAACCTACGGGGGTTTCCCGTGTTCGCCTTTAAACCAACGATGGCGGGTATATCATCGCCGGTTCAATATTTATACACGCAGTCCACAGCTATTGTTCCAAAATATTTAGCCTTGTCAATGGATTATAAGCCGGCTTCCGATAATACGGAATTAACTCGGTATAAACAATAATATCGACCATCTGCAAAATTGATGGGTCGACTCAATAGCAAGCGTATTCTTCCGTATTACATCAACTGTTATATGAAAATATCCGGAATAATCCGGGGTGGTGATTACTCCCTGGTAGGTGTTGTCCCCGATATACTCCGGGATAAACACTTCATATTCATCCCTACCCACATGAAAACTGATTGTATCATTGAAACTGACGCCCTGAACCGTTATCGTTACCTCCTGATTTTTAGTGGTGTTTATTATTGATGTTATCGGAGTTAAGGAGGTCATCTGGCTTTCATAGATAGTGATATCACCGGTGGACAGGGAGTAGAGGTTTACACTTGAAATTGCATTATACGCCGAGCCGGACGATCCCTTAGCATTGGAAATATCCTGCATTATCCAGCCGTTGCGTGAGTCATACTGAGTTCCCCATTGCTCCATCCTTCCCTTAACCTGGATTTTCTCGTATACCGGTTTAGTAATACGCACCAGGGAATCAGCAGTTGTGTCCTCCGCTATGACATGGATATCCATTTCAATGCTGTCGGTTACGGTCACTATCGCGTATGGTGTTGTTCCGAGGGATTCCGGGTAATTGGCGTTTATGTCATAATGTGGATTATTGCCGGTTACATCTCTCCAATAATGAAGAATACGGAGGTCATCCAGTCTGGCAAGCTCAGTGGTATCAGGGATGCCGGTGTTGATGAGATTAGTCTCAAAAAGCGTGGGATAATCCTTGGTTACGATATCAATCAAAGCTTCTTCATCATCGTATGGTTCGTACGTTGGACTATCACCGCATGCTACATAGATAGCGGCAGACATTAAAAACAATGCAATCAACTTCTTCATTTCATTTTCTCCCTCAATTCTTCTCTTAACCTCATCAATTCATCCCGCAACGCTGCTGCTTTTTCAAACTCAAGGTTGTCGGCAGCTTTCTCCATCTCTTCCTTTATTATAATAACACGTTCGCTTGGAGCGTAGGTTTCATATTCTCTTAAATTGACCCATTCCTTCTCGCGCACCGTTTTTGAATCCGCAAATGTGGTAGATTGCAATATCTCCTGTCTGGATTTAAAGATAGTCTGCGGCTCGATTCCGTGCTCGGTATTGAATTCCTCCTGCAATTTCCGTCGGCGTTCGGTTTCTTCAACTGTTTTGCGAATTGAATCTGTTACCCTATCCGCGTAAAGGATCACCTCGCCGGCACGGTTTCTCGCCGCCCTTCCCGCCGTCTGTATCAGCGACCTTTCCGAACGCAGGAATCCTTCCTTATCTGCATCGAGGATAGCAACCAGGGATACTTCGGGTAAATCCAATCCCTCTCTAAGGAGGTTGATCCCCACAAGCACATCGAATTCCGCTAACCTTAGATCCCGCAGAATCTCCACCCGGTCGATAGCATCTATCTCCGAATGAAGATATTTAACGCGCACATTCAGCTTGGCAAGGTAGTCGCTCAAATCCTCAGCCATCCGTTTGGTCAACGTAGTAACCAGGACTCTCTCTTTGTTCGTCACTCGTGTTTTAATCTGCTCAACCAGGTCATCAACCTGATTACTCGCCGGTTTGATAACAATAGCAGGATCGAGCAGTCCGGTAGGGCGGATAATTTGCTCCACAATCACCCCGTCCGATCTTTTTATTTCAAAATCCCCGGGCGTGGCGGATACGAAGATAACCTGGTTCTGAAGCGATTCGAATTCCTCAAAGTAAAGAGGTCTGTTATCCAGCGCCGATGGTAGACGGAATCCATATTCAACCAGCGTTTCCTTTCTTGAACGATCCCCGTTGAACATTCCCCTGATCTGAGGAACGGTCTGATGAGATTCATCGATTATTGTCAGGAACTCATCCGGAAAGAAATCTATCAGTGTATATGGGCGCTCCCCCTTTTTTCTTCCGGAGAGGTGCCGGCTGTAATTCTCGATGCCGCTGCAATAGCCAATCTCCAGCATCATCTCGATATCATATTTGGTTCGCATAGCAAGGCGCTGGGCTTCCAGCAGCTTGTTTTCGCTTCGGAAATACTCCAGCCTCTCATCCAATTCCGCCTGAATTTGATTAATCGCCCTTTCCAGCTTCGGACGGGTGGTAACAAAATGTTTGGCGGGGAAAATACCAACCTTTTGCTTCTCCGCGGTGATTTCCCCGGTTAGGATATTAACGGTCGATATTTTATCAATTTCATCGCCGAAAAACTCTATTCTGATTGCGTCTTCCTCGTAAGCCGGATGTATCTCGACCACATCGCCCCGCACTCGAAAAGTACCGCGCCCGAATTCGATATCGTTCCTGGCATAATGAATATCCACCAATTGCCGAAGGAACTTATTCCGCTCCATCTCCTGCCCGACTTCAACGAAAACCATCATCTCCTGCCAGTCCTCCGGTGAACCCAATCCGTAGATACAGGAAACCGAAGCGACGATGATAACATCCTCTCGCTCCAGCAGGGATGAAGTTGCACGCAGTCTTAACCTATCAATATCTTCGTTGATCGAAGTATCCTTTTCAATATAGACGTCAGTGGTAGGAACATAAGCTTCCGGCTGGTAATAATCGTAATAACTGATGAAAAATTCCACAGCATTGTCCGGGAAATAAGCTTTTAATTCCCCGAAAAGCTGCGCTGCCAGCGTCTTGTTGTGGGATATAACCAGGGTCGGCTTTCCATAATTAGCGATTACATTCGCCATGGTGAAAGTTTTACCCGAACCGGTAACTCCCAGAAGTGTCTGGAACTTATCACCCCTTTTTAAACCATCGCTTAGTTCCTGTATCGCCTGTGGCTGATCACCTTTTGGAGTATAAATGCTATTTAATTTAAAAGAACTCATATTTCCAACAATCTTATACGCAAAAATCAAATCGGAATTCCCAATATCCGCCAAATTATTAAAATTTAATATGGTCAGATTAAATAGACAAGTCAATTCATGAGACGACGAGGTCGGAACTTGTAAACCTCTGGTTTATTCCTGACTTACATGATATATCCGCAGCCGAAGCCGCCAACATAAATTCCCCTCTGGGAGGGTTTGCTTCATCCCGCGGAACGCGAGGCGAAGACGGGGTGTGTTTCTGTTTCCACAAGGGAGGCATGCCTGGCTCGAAGCCGCAGGCGAGGAGATAAGCATGTTTGGTATCCTTCAGCATAAACGTGAGGTCGGGTGTCTCCACCCGAGGCCCTTGCAAGGTGTGTCCGGTAGGGTGGGTCGCCTTAATTGGAGAGATCTGCAATGGTGATTTCAAATACATCCTTGGTCATGCATCTGCTGCGCGCACTATTTGACCCACCTTCTTTGTATCAATTGAAATGGTGGGTTAAACTATATATACCTCAGCGCGAATGATACTTATCAGGAACGAACTTCGGAACTGCTATGATAATTGCATCGACCCACCCTACGCACCGTCCTCGCATAGGCGCAATCATTCGTTTGATGCTACCGGCTCAATAGGGTCTGGCTTAATCTCTTTTTCAACGGGAAACAGGGGAAAGTAAAGCACGAGTAGAATTTCGTTTTTATCTCTAAGTGTGTAATCGTAACAGGCATTGAGATATTTCAGCAATCCCAGAGTTGAGCGGAAACTAAGGTCATTGATACTCTCACCCGAAAGAAGATCACATCTTATGGCGCATTTTTTCTTAAGCTCGTCTTCCGATAAATCGCTTTGGCCGATAAATGAGATCACGCCATATTCGGATTCGGGTAGCGCGATAGCCAGTTCTCCTTCAGTCTTTTGCGTTTGGGATTTGTCAGTACTGATACGAACCTCGCACCCGGATTTGCATATATCCTTGATTGATAACAGGAAACGAAATAAGACGTCGTAGAAAAGCTCCTGGTCGCAGTTAATAGATATCTCTTGACCTTCCTTCAAAACGAAATTAACAGTCAATGATTCCCCTACTATTTTTTTGAAAAAATCCTCTCTGTTCTTAAGGCTTTCATTCAGATTGGCGCGGTGGGGACAATCGGTCAATTTCCTGCCCAAACAGGATAATTCGGTGGTCAAACTCTGAGCTTTCTCAGCCGCCTTCATTACGGACTTTGCAATGCCGGATTCGTCGTTATCCTCCAGCAGATCGGAATATCCGATAATTCCGGTTATTAAGTTGTTGTAGGAGTGGGCGATATTCCTTATCAGTTTGCCGATGGAGTGGACATTATAGTATTCAAATCGATTATTATTCATAGCGGTATGCCCCGAGATCTGATTAGCGGTTTGCAGCTAAATACTTATATATTTATCGGTTTAAGTCCGGATCAGTTAAATCAGTTGTAGGATAGCATAGATATTTATAACCATTTTTTTCTTTTAAATAGCCAGAACAATCCTCCTGCTACCAACAAGACGATAGTCCAAAACAAGGGATAACCGAATCTGAAATCCAGCTCGGGTAAGTTCCAGGGGCTAATAGAGGTATTGAAATTCATACCGTAGACTCCCGCCAAGAACCCAAGCGGTATGAAGATGGTTGCGATGATGGTGAGAACTTTCATTACTTCGTTCATTCGATTGCTGACGCTTGTCAAGTAAAGGTCCAGTAATCCTGAAACCATATCGCGGAAGGTTTCGATACTATCGATTACCTGAATAATATGCTCATATAAATCCCTGATATAGGGACGAGTATAGTCATGAATTAAATCCGATTCCGACCTTTCCAATCCTGCCACTAACTCCCGCAGGGGCCAGACGCTTTTCCTCATAAACAGCAATTCCCTTTTCAAAGCATGAATTATATCAAGGTCTGATTTCTCCGGCTGATTAATCAGTCTGTCCTCCAGCGATTCAATCTGTTCGCCGAGGTTTTCCAGAACCAGGAAATAATGATCCACTATTGCATCGACTATTGCGTATGCCAGGTAATCCGAACCTAAAAAGCGCACCCGCGGAATCGTTTTTCTGATCCTTTCACGTATATAGTCGAAGACATCGCCTTCCTGCTCCTGCAGTGTTATAACCAGGTTCTTACCGAATAATATACTTACCTGTTCAGAGCTTAAAGTCGTCGTCTTTTCTTCTGAATGCAGCATTTTCAAAACAACGAATATGATCCCATCCGATTCTTCCATTTTCGGGCGCTGATTGGTATTCACGATATCCTCCAGAATCAAAGGATGGATATCAAAATGCGAGCCGAGTTTTTCTATTACGTCAACTTCATGGATTCCATTTATATCTATCCAGCTAACACTTTCGGTGTCTCTGTAAGCAAAGCAATCTTCGATTGAAGTTAATTCTATCTCCCGCAGGTTCGTAGCATCATAATCCATTACTTTTATAAAAGTCTTAGCATCTCTTTCTCTACCAACATAAACAATCTCGCCCGGCTTTAAACCAACCTTCTCAGAGCCTTGTTTGGAAAATCGATTCATTTTTTGTACTCCGTTTTCTACATCGTAGATAGCTATCAGATTAAATTAAGATTCCTTGCTGTTTTCTTCCTTATGTTTGATTAATTTACCAAGCCATTCCTGTTTTCTTTCCAGCTCCTCTTTCATCGAATTAAGTCTCTCCTGCCGCTGTTTGTCCTTCTCCTGTTTTAACTTCTCTTTTATTTTTTCTATTTCATCCGTTACAGCTTTTTGCTTTGATTTAAGCTCCTCCATGGAAGCGGCTTCATCCGCTTTATCAAAAACGAGTTTTTCTATCTCGCTTTCGACTTCCTCTTTATCTTCTGCGGAAATCGTTCGTTCAATATGTGGTATGAATTTCTTTTGTTCGGTAAAACTCCTGGTATTCATAAAGGTAGGTGAGACTATTTCTATTCCATTCTCATGAAGCACATCCAGTATTTTCTCCCTTAATTTAGACCTTGCCGTAATAAAATGCTTAACATCTTCCAGCAATCCTGCTACCTTATAGGTCACCGAAAAATCGCCCAAATCCACGATAGTTACAAATGGTTCGCCGAGTTCCGCTTCTTCTGCGGCTTTAGCAAGCAGCTCCTGCACCTTCCTTCGCGGGATATCATAACCTAAAGAAACTGTAGCGGTTATAAAAGTACCGGAAGAATGCACCACCTTGACCGGATTGGTGACGAGATATAGGTTTGGCATAGTGGTAAGATCTCGTTCTTCGGTTTGGATTTCCACATGCAATAATCCTTGATCCGAAACTCGACCAAAATGCTCCCCAATCCGAATAAAATCGCCTGGCTTAAAGCTTCTTACAGCCCGTAACATTATCCCGGCCATAACGTTGCCTATAAATGTGGTTGCGGAAAGCGCAATTGCGGCGCTGAGAAGAATCCCTATCAGACTTAGCAATTGTCCGCGGATTGAATCTCCAATAGGCAGCGCGATGATTATTGCCAGTAATCCTGCAAATGATAGTAGGAGTACAATAATCTGTCGCTTTATTTTGTATCCTTCTATACTTGCGTACTTTCGCTCTCCAATAAACCGGATTATTATCAGTAGTAATATGAAACCGAGGATAACCGCGCTGCTTGGTATCAGCGGCTTGATCACCTCAAAAATAGAATTAAAAATTTCCAAGAGATATCTCCAGCAAGTAATTTTCCACCATAATGCTATCCAATTTTAGACCATATTCCGCTTGTTGACAAGTCCATATTTCTTCAACATCGAAATTTAACAGATAGTTTTTGCGCTTTGTGCAAATTATCACGAGAATTTTTTCACAATTTGACCAAAAATAGGTGAAAACCGTTTGACTTCATTATCATATAGTATTTTATTTCGCTTTTTGAATTGAAAAGAATGGAGAATATATCGTGTCTAACGTATTAGTATTTTGTGAGGTAAAAGAGGGGCAACTCTCGCCTCTTAGTTTCGAATGTCTTTCCGAGGCTCGTAGAATAGCCGATGAGTACGGTTCCAAGGTAATTGCAGCGTTGCTTGGCGATGCCGTTTCGGCGCTGGCTTCCGAATGCGGCAAAGGCGGCGCGGATCGAGTGTTAGTCTGCCAGGATAGCGTGCTTAAGCATTATAATGATGAAATATATGGCGCTGTTCTCGCCGATATGATATCTCAGGAGTCAATTAATCACGTCATCGGAAGCGCAACTTTCTACGGCAAAGCCCTTTTTGGCAGATTGGCTGCGCTCAGCAATGGCGCCCTGATTCCCGATGCCACCGCAATTAATTTTGACGGCGACAAGATCGTAGTCGAACACCCCGGTTACGGTGGAAATGCTATCCTCAAATTCGGCTTCAATACTGAAAACGTGAAGATTATTACACTAAGACCCAAAGCATTCGTTCCGGAAGAGGGACTGTCCCGTGAAGCCGAGGCTGCCGATTTCGCCTTTGATTCCTCCAAGTACGAAAGCAAGGCGAAGGTGGTTGAGAAGGTTTCGGAAGGAGGAGGGGAGGTTCCTTTAACCGAAGCGGATATAATCGTTTCCGGCGGAAGGGGACTGAAGGAAGCCGATAACTACAAATTGGTTGAGGATCTGGCTAAAAAGCTGGGAGCGGCTGCCGGCGCATCCCGCGCCATTGTGGATGCGGAATGGGTACCGTACAAACGTCAGGTCGGGCAGACCGGAAAAACTGTTAATCCTAAGCTGTATATCGCTTGCGGTATTTCCGGCGCAATCCAGCATCTGGCAGGGATGCAGTCTTCCAAGTATATCGTAGCGATTAATAAGGATCCGGATGCGCCGATTTTCAAGGTTGCCACCTGGGGAATAGTCGGTAACGCTCTGGAGATATTACCGATTTTGACAGAAAAATTGTGATTTTTATTATTCATACATATAGCGTAAACAAGAAGCTCGGTCTTTAAATGAGGTAAAACATGGCAGATAAAAAAGCTGATCTTGCCGGTCCCGGCATAGGTAATTACGAGGATATCGAGAAGATATTACCGACTGACTACGAACCGCTGCTCAATCCCAAGGAAACGCAAGAAGCTATTAAGTGCGTTAAGGATTACATTGAGGACAATCTGTGCAAGGAGCTGAACCTTATTCGCGTCGAATGTCCATTGATCGTTGACCGCGAAAGCGGAGTGAACGATTATCTGGATCGCGACGGTTCCAGAACTCCTATCGAATTCCATATTTCCAATGACCATGATAAACATCCGATAGATGCACAGGTGGTTCAAGCAGCTACTAAATGGAAACGGATGGCACTCAAGCAGTTCGGGATGGAGACCGGCGAAGGGCTTTATACGGACATGAGAGCTGTCCGCAAAGACTATTTCCTTGACCACGATCACAGCTCCTATGTTGACCAGTGGGATTGGGAAAAAGTAATGGTCAAAGAGGACCGTAACCTTGATTTCCTGAAGGATATCGTACAGAAGATATGGAAAGTTATCCGGGGAGCCGGTATTCATGCCCAGGAAAACTTCCCGAAACTGAAAACCGACAAGTATCCCGACATCCCCGAGGAACTCACTTTCCTGCATGCAGAAGAGATTTTGGAAATGTTCCCGGATTTACCGCGTAAGCAGAGGGAGACCGAAATCCTGCAGAAATATCCGGCAGTATTCATAATCGGTATCGGCTGGGTCTTGGAAGATGGATACCCGCATGAAATGCGCGCCGCGGACTATGACGATTGGGTAACCGAAACCATAGAGAAAAACGGCCGCCTGATGCATGGGCTTAACGGCGACATCCTGGTCTGGAATCCCGTCACCAGAAGACGTCATGAGTTGACATCAATGGGGATCAGGGTAACTCCGGAAACTCTAAAGCAGCAGCTTGAGATAACCGGACAGCTCGATTTTCTGGACTTCCCGTACCATAAGGCGATAATGAATAACGATATTCCACTTTCGGTTGGCGGCGGAATCGGACAATCGCGTACATATATGTATCTATTAAGGAAAGCCCATCTCGGTGAGTGCAGCGTCACCGTATGGCCCAAAATTCTCAGAGATATGTGCGCTGAGAAAAAGATCTACGTACTCCAGTAGACCGTAATCGGGTAATTTATTAACATTTTCGAATTTTGATTGGAAGGGTGGTATTTCTGATATACCACCCTCATTATATAGTGTTAAACGAGCAGGTGTACAATTGACTACGGGCGAAAAATCCACGACCGGTTATCGTGGTGTTAGCTTGGAACTCTTAACTAAATTCAATATCGGCGTCTGGGATAGAATCAAGGTCGAATCGGAATCCGGCGATTATGAAGGCGTTTTATTACCCCGCAATAGTATGGCGGATTCGCTGCATATTGTTATCAAACTCGACAGCGGTTACAATATCGGAGTAAAAGCCGCACGTATCAAATCCATAGAATACCTCGGTCGGCAGGAGGGTCATTACGGAATACGCGAGCAGGAATTTCCGTACGATGAAAGTAAACCGAACATATTTCTGTTCGGCACCGGCGGTACCATTGCGTCGCGTCTGGACTATTCCACCGGAGCGGTCATACCGGCCTTCTCCCCCGGCGAACTTTTCGGCGCCGTTCCCGAATTAGCTGATATTTGTAACTTGAAAACTAAAAAGCTCTTCGGGATTTTTTCCGAGGATATGGGACCGGAGCAATATATAACACTCGCCGAAAACATCTACAAAGAAATAAACAACGGCGCGGATGGCATTATTATCGGTCATGGTACCGACACAATGCATCACACAGCTTCGATATTAACATTCATGATTCAGAATCCTCCGGTACCGATCGTATTAGCCGGTTCACAGCGTTCCAGCGATCGTCCTTCATCCGATGCCGCCCGCAATCTCATAAACGCCGCCATAGCCGCCACCGGTCCGATCGCCGAGGTTATGGTTTGCATGTTTGGACCGACTTCAGACCAGTACGGACTCCTGCATCGTGGGACACGTGTGCGTAAAATGCATTCATCGTACCGCAGTACTTTTCGTACGCTCGGTGATATACCGTTAGCAACTGTTGATGTTCAGAAGGGAGTAAATCCTCTAAGAAGCGACTATCGTCCCCGGTCGACGCCAAACGAGGAATTCAAAATAATCCCCACATTCAGCGATAAAGTTATGATACTTTATTACTACCCCAACATGCAGGAAAACCTTATCCGCTCCATAGTTGAAGCCGGTTACGAAGGTATCGTGATCGCAGGCACCGGACTTGGTCATATCAATCGCCCCCTCTATAATGTTATCCGCTGGGCTATCGGTAAAGGTGTACACATATATATGACGGTTCAAACTCTCTGGGGATTTGTGCAGATGTTTGTTTATGATAATGGTCGTTATCTCATGGACTGTGGAATCGTACCTTTAGCCAATATGCTGCCGGAGACTGCTTATATGAAACTCGCCTGGGCATTGGGGCAGACCAGAGACAGAGAAGAGGTTAAGAAGCTGATGTTGACTCCTATTAATGGCGAGATAACGGAAAGAGAAAGACCCGACAGTTATCTGGTGCTACAAGGGGGATTACCAGAAGTTAAAGATTTCTTATTGGATTATATGCTATGAGTTTGTGGAAAACCAACGACATCGATTATGCCGGAATCGGATTCCGTTGTGGTATTGAGATTCATCAGCAGCTCGATACTAAACAAAAACTATTCTGTCATTGTCCGGTGGGGCTGGTCGATGATCCTCCCGATGCACGGGTGCTGCGCCACATGCGCCCCACGCTCTCGGAGATGGGAGAATACGATCCCACTGCCCTGATGGAGAAGAAAACCCGCAAAGAGATAATATACGAAATCCTGAACAACCGTGTATGCACCTATGAGCTCGATGATTCTCCGCCGTTTCCAATAAATCAGCAGGCTGTTGAGATAGGGATAAGACTCGCCCTGCTTTTTCAGTGCAACATTGTTGACGAAGCTCATATATCCCGCAAGCAATACCTTGATGGTTCCATCCCCACCGGTTTTCAACGCACTACGGTTATCGGAACTGATGGCTGGATTCCATATAAGTACCGTAGGATCAAAATCCCGCAGGTGAATATCGAGGAGGATTCCTGCCGCGAAGTTGATAACGTCGGCCATAACGTTATTTTTCGGACAGACAGATTGTCGATCCCTTTAGTTGAGGTCATAACCGATGCGGAATTATATTCTCCTCAGGAGGCTTTTGAGGTTACCTGGCTTTTGGCGGAAACCAATCGAATCTCCGGGTTGGTCAGGCGGGGGATCGGTGCAGCACGTCAGGATGTTAATGTTTCCATTGCGGGAGGATCGCGTGTTGAAATTAAAGGAGTGGATAAGATTAGTCACATCCCCGCATTAACGCATTTTGAAGCCCTCAGGCAAAAAGCGTTGCTGAATCTGCGTGATGAAATAAAGGAGCGTGGTATCAGCGACAGTAATTACGCGTATTCCACAACGGATGCGACAGCAAATCTCGCACGCTCACCTGAATTCGTCGGCAATCAAGCGGTGGAGCAAGGCGGAGTGGTTAGCGCTATTGTGATCAAAGGCTTCCGGGGATTGATGGAGAAATATATATTCCCTGAGAGGATTTTTGCAGATGAGATCGCCGGACGTGTTCGGGTGATAGCATGTTTGGATAAAATGCCCAATATCGCTCATCGCATGAACAGAATGTCATTGGGAATACCGGATAAAGAATGGGAAGACATACGTCGCTCCCTCGATGCAGAGGATGGTGATGCCACTATTATTACCTGGGGTCCCCGTCAAGATGTGAACACTGCATTAGAAGAAATAGCGATCCGCTGTCGGGAAGCCATCCATGGAGTCCCGCCCGAAACTCGCAATATGGCTCTCAACGAACGTTATTCCGATTTCGAACGCCTCCTCCCCGGACCCGATAGAATGTATCCCGACACCGATCATCCTCCCATAGAGATAGACATAGAACGAGTCGAAAGCTTAAGGGAGATAGTGCCGGATCTCCCCTGGGATCGGCGGGTTACCATGAAGGAGATGGGTTTGCCTGATTATCTTATCGACCATCTCGTAACCAATCCCAGATACAGGATTTTCCTACGTATGGCCGGGATAAGTGGAAATCCAAAGTGGGCTGCTCAGGTTATTGTGGAATATTTTACTTATCTACATCGCAGGGATTTTGGCGCCATTAACCTGTCTGACGATAGGTTGCTCATTTTAGCGCAACTTTTCGGTGACGGTATATTCCATCGCGAAAGTACGCTGGATATACTGAAGGCTATTTGCGTGAAAGATTACGACCCTCAGGAAGCAATAGATGAAATAGTCCCTGCAGTCAGCGAAGAGCAACTCGATTCAATCCTCAGCGAAATTATTACTATAGAGAATCAACTGAGAGATCCCGAAAAGAGGGAGCGTTTTCTGATGGGGGAAGCCATGCGACGACTCCGCGGCGCTATCCCCGGCAAATTAATACGGGAGAAACTCTCCGCATTACAAGATTAAAATAAATTCCAACATTTTAAACTGTTATAGCTTGCAAGCCCATCAGGCGCGTAAAGCGCATAGCTCAGGGTTAACAACGCCCTGACATGGATTCCGCTGGTAGGTAGGCTGCTTGCTGCCGAGATTTATTCCCCTCTGGAGACGGATCGTTTCGTCCCGCGGAACGCGGGGTGAAGCCCGAGGGTTATGCTAATTCCGCCGATCAGCGCTCCAGCGCTGATGTATGTCGTGCTGTCGGGTGCCCCCATCCGACGGCATTGTAATGACCTACCGCGCGGGGACACCCTCACCCGTCTTAGCCCCGCGAAACGCGGGGCGAATCCACCCTCTCACTCGTCAAGGAGAAGGAAAGAAGGAAAACTCCCTCACCCGTCCCGCGCTTCGCGGGACACCCTCTCCCTCCTCAGGGAGATGGAACTAAAGACGGATAAAAATGATTTTAAGAATTGTTAGATCTCCACTCAGTTCCCCTTCTCCCATTCAGTGGGAGAAGGGGTTAGGGAATGAGGGAGTCTATCGTGGCGCCAGATTGCCGCACACGAAATCCGAGGACAACACGATAATATAACACACCCCGATTTCCTCCCGCGCTTCGCGGGGCGAATCCACCCCTCTGAAGAAGGGAATTCAATTGCTGTCGGGTGAGGGCGCCCGACGGCACAACAATAAGGGTATGCCCAGACAGGTTTGAGTATGCCGCCCATCGTGGGACATGTATGTCCCGCCTCCCGATGTTCACCGAAGGACAAGCACGCCATAGGCACGTAAACCTTCGGCTATGGATTTGTTATGTCGGACAAGAATGTCCGACCTCCTGACGAAAGTAGAGCCGACATTCTTGTCTGCGGAATGCTACCCAAAAATTAGAATAATTTATATGTTACGCCCAGAGCCAAAGTCTCTTTAAACCTTCCTCTCTTATCGATTTCCTTATCATATAATAACTGGGTATAAAGGGAAACCTGTACATACTGATTGATACTGGCGGTGATTATGTTTTCCCAGTTTAGATCTGGTGACTTCCAATAATCTTCATTCGGCTGGCCCTCGAGTTCGTCCGATTCGGAGTTAAAGAAAGCCTGAAAAACGGAAAGTTTACTTTCGTATCTCAACTTCTCCGGCGTGATTACATAATTAACATCGGTGACCCATTCCAAACCGCCGTCCGTAGTAGTCTCGGTGCTGGTTTCTTCGGGTTCTATAGATACCACCGTCCTATCGATGCGCTGTCTTATTGCCAAACCCAAGCGGGTAATCACTTCCCCTCTTTCTTCTTCTTTATACAATGTACGGCTTGCGCCTGCAGACTCGGTCAAAAGAATCGGATTAATCAACCTCTTAACCTCCGGTACGGAATTATCCAGGAACTGGCTTTCCAATCTGAAAGCAACATACGGATCCACCACCGCACCCAACGTCATTTTCAAAACCGATTCGATATCGATCTTATCGGTAGATTTCTCCGGTTTTTCCCAATCGTTGGTCTCGGGATCCTGATTGTGGATTTGTCCGAACGAAAATTTCCCGGTGTTCCGCCAATGGTATTTCGGCGATAATTGCTTTTCGGCAATCATATTAGCTATCGATACCCAGGAAACCGTACCGGCTTCTCCCCCGGTCCAGCTATCACTGTATGCATTTTGGGTTACATTCAGAGATAAATCCCCTGACAGTTTCCATTCTCCTTGCGCTAAGACAATTGACGGCGCCAGCACAAACATCAATACAATCGCAATCTTTCTCATGAAAGCTCCTTTTTTTGTTAATTAGCATTAATTAAATTATCAAATTCCAAAAATTAACCGGCATATTTTACATTTGTTCCCGCCTGCAACCACATTTGTGCATTAAAATTCAAATTGCATTCCTTTGCCGGCTTCCACTGCTTTCCTGTAAATGTGATGGGCAACCGATATATCCTGTAACGCCAAACCGACGGACTTAAAGAATGTGACATCATCATCGGCTGTCCTTACTTTCGTACCGGTAACCACGTCGCCCAGCTCGGCTTTGAACAACGAATCATCCAACTCTCCGTCATGGATCGGGATGATAAAATCCCCTGCCTCAGCTTTGCAGGCTTCGATAGAATCACAAACAACTTTCGACCTTTTAATGGTTTTGGTATCAGGTTCGCGGAATGTCGGCGCGTGTGACCCTACTCCGTTGATATGTGTTCCGGGCGAGATCCAATCACCATCGATTATCGGGTCCTTAGCCGAAGTGATCAGTGTGACGATATCGCTATCTGCTACAGCCTTTTGCGCCGAATCTACGAATTCGATGCTGGTACCGACAGCCGGTTCCATCAGTTCCTTGAATTGTTTCTGTTTCTCCGGTTTGTCAATGGAAAATACCTTCACCTTATCCAGTTTAATTACTGCGGTGACAGCCATAAGCTGGAATTTTGCCATGACACCCGCCCCCAGCAGCCCCATAACTTTGGAATTAGGCCGAGCGAGGTACTTGGTTGCCAGACCGGCAACCGCACCGGTGCGCATACCGGTGAGATAGCCGGCATCCATCACCGCCAGTGTATTTCCGGTCTTGTTGTCCAGCAGGGTTATCGTACCCAAAACTGTCGGCATATTATATTTGGCGGGATTATCTTTATACACTGTCACCGTCTTTATTCCCAGCGCTTCCAGACCTTTTAGATAACAGGGCATAAACAGAGAAATACCGGAGTGATCCGGTTCAGGTATGTTTAGCCTTACCGGCATCACTACTTGCCCGTTCTTATGATCGATGAACGCTTTCTCCAGAATATCTATCGTATCCGGCATGGTTAAAACATCAGCAACATCTTTCTTACTCAACAAAATCGCCATGATAAACTCCTTCATTTTGCTTGGATATTTAAATCGATGGGAAAATACAAGATACTTTCTTCAGAATCCACTTAATTGATAAAAAATTGCAAAGATCGGGTTTAAAGGCTATATTTACCTGAGAATATTGAATAAGGGCTATAACAATGAATTCAAAAAAACTTCTAATCTCAGTGTCGGGAATCCGCGGCGTGGTCGGAGCAGAAGACGGCTTGACTCCCGAAACAGCGGTACGGTTTGGGGCTGCCTTTGGCACCTTCTGTAAAAGCGGTAAAATCATAATTGGCTCGGATACACGTCCGTCCCGAAGGATGATTATTCCCGCTGTTTGCGCCGGTTTGATCGGCTGCGGCAGAGATATCATCGATTTGGGGATCTGCCCCACCCCTACTGTCGAATTGGCGGTTAAAAAAATGAAAGCCGCAGGGGGAATAATCATCACCGCATCTCATAATCCTCCGGAATGGAATGCGTTAAAACTGCTTAATTCCAAAGGGATGTTTCTGAGTTCCACAGAGGGTGAGAAACTGCTGGAAATCTTTAAAAGCGCGGAATTTGCATACAAGCCGCACAATCGGCTGGGTAGGATTTATAAAGAGGAGTTCATACAATTTCATATCGATAAGATAATGAAATTGGACGCAGTCAGAACACGTGCTGTACAGAACCGGAAGTTCAAAGTCGCTCTGGATTGTGTAAACGGCGCCGGAGCTTTACTATCCCCGAAATTGTTGAAGAAACTGGGATGTCGTGTGATCTGCTTGAATTGTGAGCCGACCGGGAAATTCGGGCGAGGGCCTGAACCGGTTCCGACTAACCTGCGGAAATTATCAACGGCTGTTAAAGACAATGGATGCGATATCGGCTTCGCGCACGATCCCGACGCAGACCGTCTGGCAATTGTTGACGAAAACGGTAAAGCGATCGGAGAAGAATATACACTCGCTTTCGCGGTAGATTACATCCTTTCGCACCAGAAAGGAGCAGTTGCCGCAAATCTATCAACATCGCGCATGATCGACGATATCGCCTCCCGTTATGGCGTTAAGGTTCACAGGACTAAAGTCGGGGAGATCAATGTATCCCTAAAGCTCAAGTCCGCAAAAGGTGTAATTGGTGGAGAAGGGAATGGCGGTGTTATTTATCCCAATTTGCTGTACGGAAGAGACGGTGCAGTCGGTATAGCGCTGATATTATCATATCTTGCTACAACTAAAAAGACGGTATCGGAGGCTGTCGCGGGGATTCCTTCTTATGTGATGATAAAGGGAAAGGTTGATATTACAAAAGAGGATATCGAGAAAAAGAAAAGGAGGCTAATATCGGCTTTTACCGATGCGAAATTGAACTCGGATGATGGGTTTAAGTTTGAATATAAAGATAAATGGATACACATAAGGGCGTCGAACACTGAACCGATATCACGCGTCATAGCAGAGGCGCCCGGAAAAAGTGAAGCACAGGAATTAATAGACACAGTTAAGAAAGCGCTGCTAACACAATGAATGATACGGAAAAACCTGCCAGTTTCAAACAACGAGCTACAGCCTTTGCTATCGATGCCGTTCTCAATCTCATTGTGCTATATATACTACTGGCTATTATTGGAATAGTAGAATGGTATTTCAGAGGCGGGGGAACTCTAACATACGAGGTAGAAACATATTATCCGGGGGGATGGTATGGTTATCTTTTGATTTTTGTGGCTGCTTTCTTCCTTTATTCCGTTCTGACTAATTTCTTCTGGAACGGCCAAACTATCGGGAAAAATATTATAAAAATTAGAGTAAAATCCCATGGCGCTAAAAAGATTACTCTGGGTACTTCCATCAAGAGAGCATTCGGTTTGATAGTCTCCGGTTTGCAATGTGGTTACAGCGTTTACCGTTATTACAAGTTTAATGATACACCAGTACAGGATCGGCTTGCCGATACGCATGTGGTTGATGAGCCTGTACCGCCTCCCGAACCTCCGCCAAAAGAGAAGAAACCTAAAAAGAAGAAGCGAAGACGAAGTATGCTCCGATAGCTTTTCGCCGCATCGATTTTGATATATTGCTAACCCGGATAACTCACAAAAGACATGAATCGGTAGCCGAAGGCTTGTCCTTCGGGAGCTCAATAGACGTAGAACATTTACGGAGCGGAATTGAAGATTACAATGAAACACCGGAAGCGCAAGGCTTCCGCTACCGATTATGAAATTTATGAATAATCAAAGTTGAATATATTGTAAGATACATCGATTTCTACGGATTTATTATTGTACTAAATTAACATCCTGCGGGATTTCTTTATGAAAGCAAGGGAATTGAGAATAATACCGTGACAAATTGATAAAAATGTTGTATATTTTTATTCAAGTGACTGAAGGCTGGAAATTAGCTTGATTTGCAGCTTTGCAGAAAAGTGATATTTTATTTCGATAAATGTATACCTCATAAAATTCTTCCGAGGGAGAGAACTATGAATAAAATGATATTAAGCACAATTATCCCTGTGCTACTAATTAGCTTTGGAATCGCAATGGGAGAGCCTGCTATCTCACAAAATGAGATAGGATTCCAGCAGACAGATAAAGGAATTTCTACCGATAAGAAATTCGCCACCGTGAAAACAATGTCTGAACCGGATCCCGGCGTTATCAGTCAGGGAGGAGATACTACTACTGATGCCTATCCAATACCCCAGATTCCTTTCACTGATTTAGGGACGACGGTGGGTTATAATGATGATTATGTAGAAGCGTGTCCATATACTGATGTCGGTTCGCCGGATGTGGTGTATTCCTACGAACCAACGCATGATCGGGTAATCGATATCACGCTATGCGCTAACTCCGATTTCGATACGAAGCTCTACGTCTATGAGAACGCCCCTGCAAACCTGATTATCTGCAATGATGATGCTTGTCCCGGCTACGTCTCGGAAATAACTGAGCTCGAGGTCATTGGGGGTAACATTTATTTCATTGTGGTTGATGGTTTCAATGGCGCTGAAGGAAATTACACCATAGATGTTAACGACTCATTTGTACCGTTACCGGGTTGCCAGCAAGAAGTGACATCCCCGGAAGGTAACTGGACTTTCACAACAAGTGACGTGGAAGTCGGTCCGTACAAAGTATTTGAGAATTTTTATTGTCCTACTCTTGATTTCATTAGCAGTATGCAGTTCTGGGGTATTGATGCCCATTATGATGGAGGCTGGACTGAATGCGATGAATATCCCATCCAATTCCTGGTTGAATTTTATGAAGATGCCGGAGGAGTACCTGGCGCTCTGTTAGAGAGTTATTTCGATCTGTTACCGTACAGGACCGCTACCGGTATATTATACGGTGGAATCTATGAGTTGATCGAATGGGATATCGTCTTCATACCACACGTTGAGCTGAACGAGGGGTGGATATCGATCCAGAGTACCAGCGAATATGGCGACGGATGCGCCTTTCTATGGGGGAATTCGTTCGAGGGCGATGGGTTTGCGTTCCAGGAGGATCCTATCGGAAATATGGTTCCCCTCCCCTATGATTTATCTACCGGTTTTTGGTGTGATTACTGCTGGAATCCTCAGGATAGCATAATCTGGAACAACGGCGGACCTACCTATGAAGATTTCCTGATTTGCGACCGTCACATAGTTCCCGAAAATCCACCCTCAGGAGCCACACCTCTAAATAATGCTCAAATCGACACACTGGATGCCTGGGTAGTGGATGATGTCACATTCAACAAAAGAGTGAATATCACCGGTATGAAATGGTGGGCGAAAACCGACTCGAACTACGTATTTCAGGATGTTGATGATATTATTATTCTGAGTAGCGTCGGTAATATGCCTGCTGATACTTTATATTATCTCAAGGATGTTCCCAATACACGCACTTATACAGGAGGCGTCGGAAATGATAGTCTGTTCGCCTATTGCATCCACACTATCGATACAACTATAGTCCTTGATCCCGGGACATATTGGTTTGGTTTTCGTCCCGTCAATCGGGATAACGGGACGATCGTTGCGGACAGATATGAAATCGGACGTAATTTTTGGGTAACTCATCTGCCGTTAACGATGGAACAGAGCTATTTCAGGTCTGAATTTTTCGGATATGATGAATGGACGCCCTGCGAAGTGGTTTTCGGATATCAGTTCGACGTATCCTTTTACATAGTCGGGCGCGAAAACCTCTGCTCCGATGTTGACATGATTCCGGATGATCCCCCTGTGATGGTACCGCCCGGGGACAGATTCGGATTCACCGGGATTATTTCAAATCCCCTTGCCGATCCCATGGTAACCGATGTCTGGGGTGGGGTTAAGTATATGGGCTCCTTCTATCAGCAGTTTGCTTACAATAATATACCGTTAGCTCCGGGACAGACCTTAACCGCCCACGGGTGGCAGAATGTGCCGGGATTCGCTCCTCTTGGAACCTATACCTATATCGCCTACAGCGGAGACCGTCCCGATAATCCTTGTGATTCGTCATATTTCCCATTCACCGTGATCGCTCCGCGTCTCCATGGCGGATATGAGGATTGGTCCTTCGAAGGCGGATTCCTTAAAGACACTAACGAACTCGGCAATGACGTCTTACCGAGAAACATAATTCTATATGATGCTTATCCGAATCCCTTCAACAATGAAACCAGTATCAAATTCAGTATTCCGGAAGCGGGTGAGGTATCCCTGGCGGTTTACAATATCCGTGGCCAGCATGTCGGGACCTTGGTAAATCAATATAAGCAAGCCGGATATCACAGTGTCATCTGGCAGGCTTCTAATGTACCTTCGGGAATTTATTTCTACAGATTGCAGGTTGAGGACAATGTAGTAGTTAAGCGAGTGACATTTATGAAATAAATCGCTCTCAATCGGCATATAATTAGATTGCCGATCAATTCAACTGAATCTACCATCCGGATTACTTACGGGCTGCAACTGGCAGCCCGTTCTAATTACTCTCGAATCTTAGCAAACCTTATATAACTAAGCCATCTTAGCATTATCACCATCAATGTAAGATATTAAAATTTTACGGGATATATCAATAGCGGCTGATAAAGCTGAAATTGATGCAATGTTGAATGCAGACCTGAAATAAGGAAATTGTGAAAATCAAATAAATCTAATGTAACGCTATGCAGTATGCCGAATGGAAACTGTCCACGGCATCGGCGGAAGCTACTAACTTTAAATCTTTAGAATCAGGAGGTGCAATCATGTACCGCATCACAATCAATCTATTAATGGTGACGCTTTTAGCGTTAGTTGGTACAATTTCGGCAAGCGCTAATCAAAACCCTGTAATCAAGTTAGGTGATTACGAGAGGATTTCACACCAATCAAAGAAAGGAGGTATTGATATTCCGGCAGGAGGACTAATCGAATCGATTTGCGATGACTGCCCGGATAATTATGTGGTGACTACCGGAGGTACTCAGGAGGGAGTTTTGGTTGAATCACATTTAACGTTCTGTAATGATGAAGTAAACCTGGCTTATGAATTAAATTTCACTCTATGGCAGAAGGAGGATGGGATCGATGTAAATGGTTGGATGGTTTGCGTATCTCCTCCACCGGATGGCTTCTACGAGGTCACCTCGGAGCGCACCAATCAACCTGAACCGTATCACAGTAACGGCGATAACGGCCAGCATGCGGTTAGAGTACATTGTACGGACGGAGTTATCCCACGAGGTGGTCAGGTTGATGTCTATGCCTGCCTGTGGTTGACTGGATGGAACACTCTGAGAACAGCGGATATCGATTGGGAAGGCGCCAAGAGCATAAAAGCAGCTCCTAATCTCGGATGGACGGTCGACTGGCCCAAGCATATCGGTGATGATTATTATCGCCATCGCGTTACTTTCCAGAATGATGATACAACTGGAACTATCGAACTACTCGATTTTAGGTTCCGTCCCAGCTTTGATGAAATTCCTATCGATAGCGTCTTTCCGTTCGATACGCTATTGACGGATGTCGTTGCACTTGAGCCGGGGATGTCATGGTCTTGTGATGTGATTACCTACGGAGCTTATATTGGTGGACATATATATGGTCATTATCTCGTGCAGAAATTACAGCCGGGTGATTGCGCCAGCATAATGACTCAAATATTCGACCATGAGATTATAGAACCTCCGCCATATCCGGAACCATGCCCGGAGGGGGTGACTGTCTGGCACAACGGCGAACCTACATGGGATTATGCCGTAGGCTGCTGTAGATATTACGGTACTGAAAGTGAAGCCTGGGTGGTCGACGATTTCGTTCTTAGTGAAGAGACGACTATCTCCGGCATGTCCTGGTGGGCCATTACAGATGATGCCTTCGATTTCCGCAATACCGATGATATAATAATATTAGCAGATAACAACGGCGCTCCGGGAGACACGATTGTGGAAATGTTTGATGTTCCTAATTTTAGATTTGATGTTGGAGAGGATCTTTGGAATTTCAATCAATTCGTCTATTACATAAGGGGTTTAGACATTTCTTTACCTGCCGGCACCTACTGGATTGGTATGCGTCCTGTCAGTCAGGTTTCCTTCGGTTACAGCTATTCGGGAACCACTCTTCCAATAACCGGTTCGCAGGCCTATTATAATTGGGATGGGGAATGGAAACCCATTGAAGAGCTTCTCTATGGCGAGGCGTATGATTTCGCATTCTGTTTGCATTCATCTAATTGCACCGGCGAGATCTGGATGATTCCGGATGATGACCCGGTTATAGTCCCGCCCGGCGGAAGATTTGGTGGTACCGGTTATCTTACCAATTTATCCGGCCAACAAAAGACAACAGATGTTTGGGTAGGCGTTCTATATCAGGGTAATTTCTATACGCAATTCCGCTTCCTGAATCTCACGTTGAATCCAGGGGACACTATTTCCGGACATTTCTGGCAGAGAATCCCCGGTTATGTTCCTACCGGAACATACGATTATTGCGCCTACAGCGGTGACTATCCCGACCTTATTGAGTATGAATGCTGTTTCCCGTTCACTGTCGCGGGGGCTCGTATTGAAGGTGGCGCTGATGAATGGGTATTCGAAGGCGGTTTCAGCGATGCGGAGATTCCATCCTCATTCATGCTGATGGATGCATATCCCAATCCATTTAACGCTACCACCGTCATTACTTATGAATTACCTGATGCAAACTTTGTGAATCTCGAAGTCTTCAATTTACTGGGACAGAAAGTGGCTACGTTAGTAAATGAAAGTAAATCTGCGGGTTGCCACCAGATAACCTGGGATGGATCTAAGTATTCCTCCGGAATATATCTCTATAAATTAGAAGCAGGAGGAGAGATTGCTACGAAGCGAATGACATTACTTAAGTAAGAAATCGATAACCCAGCGAATGTGAAGCCGCAAATTATTGATTCCACGAGCATTCAAACTTCGGGCTGGATTAATTCCAGCCCGATTCTTTAAATCCCTCTTATGTTAATACTGTAATTCATAATTAATATATAATAGTTGTAAGGTTTATTAATTTATCAGGATTATATATTGAGTCCTTTAATAACTATAGAATGTTGAATTAAATAAGGAACAATATTGAATTAAATTAGTCTTACCATTGAGGATGTACTCAATCCCACGATCATTCACCAGAAATCCTCAGAATAGTTGTAAGTCTTTAAAAAGCAGAAGAATGTATCGATAAGGCATTCAAAAGCAATGAGCCTATATTTACACATATCATTTTTTATCCCTCGCATTATTCGTCTGCGCGGCCCCCCGAGACCTAATCTTTGAAGTTTAAAAGGAAAGAATATAGTATTTGTAAATATATAAAAATAATCTTAGGAGATAGTGATGTACACAAATAAATATTTAATGATATTACTTGGATTAATTACCATGGTATTTTGGGGATTCAGTAGCGCACAAGCCTGGGCGCCGGACTATATGGCAACAACTGACCCGGGCAATACTCAGCCTCCGAATGCTCCCTGGCAAGCTCCCGGTCCTGTCAGTCTTGCCATGGGCGATACTGTGTGGTATTCAAGTACGAATTATTATGTATCCTACAACACGAAGGGTGTAACATTCACCTGGAATCATCCTAATGCCTGGCGCATGACCGCAATTGACGGTAAAGGATATTATAACGGGGGAGCATCGCAATCGGCTCTTATTGGAGGTGTGATTAATAACCGTCCTTCGAATGACTCATTAATAGTCACATTCGTGTTAGACCCGCAGCCGGATTGGGAGGTGGTCGTCTTACAGCGAACGGCGAAGGGCAATTCAGACGGTCTTGTCATTCTTGATTTTGAAGACGTACCGGAGGAATATTGGTATTTCGGCGGTAACCAGAACTTAGATGGATTTTATCCGGGACTGTATTTCGGACCTGCGGCGGTTATTCTCGAAAACCTGGTCTATGGATATAACGATACCGGTTATCCTCCGCACTCAGGCCATCAGGTCCTTGCTTCCATCGATGAGTCCTTTGTGCAGGTGAACTTCGACAATCCTACCGATCATGTAGGATTGTGGTACACTTCGTACTACGATTTCTATCTGGAAGCCTACGATGCTGGTGGCACCTTAATTGCAAGTGCACAGGGGCCGAGTAACTACACATATTCCGACTACATTGAGGTAAATGCTGATGGTATCGCTTATGTCATTTACCACAACTCCGGGGATTTCTTCGTTATCGATGATTTCGAATATAATGAGCCGGAGCAGGAGGAGGAATTTGGCGGACAGGAATATACCTGGAGCAATTGTGATGATGGCGAGATCGAATTCGGACTCGGCAAAGGTCCCATGGTTTCCTTCATCGGAAATTATGATCAGGGTCCCGATGATGTTATTAATTTAACGGAACTGATTATATTCCCTGAGGAAGTTGAAGTAGATCCCGGAATACCTCCGGAACTTGACGCTCCCACGGGAACGGGACCGTGGTATTCTGAATTCGTCTATTATGATCCTCGGGGTAATCCTCGTCCTCTGGGAGGTGTAAGGTGGTATTCCACCGGTCCTGGAATCGAGGCTTTTACCGAGTATGATATGCGGTTCTCAATCCAATACATGGTCGATCAGGAGTTCTTTAACTACTTCGTTTTCGATACGGAATCGGATGCATATCATGAATTCCGGTTATACGCCGATGCCGGAGAATGCGTCTGCAATATATGGATGGTTCCTGACGATGATCCGGTTGTTGTGCCGCCGGGCGGCAGATTCGGCGTAACCGGACATATCGAGAATCCGTGTAACGAGACCATTGTTACCGATATCTGGGGCGGCGTTTGGGGATTCGGGAATTTTTATCAACAATTTAGCTTCGCCAATCGTCCAATTAATCCGGGACAGCATATAAGCGCCCACATGTGGCAAAATGTGCCGGGCTATGCGCCTCAAGGCACGTATCAGTACTGTTGCTATTGCGGTGATCGCCCGAGCGTGAAGGATGATTCCTTCTGCTTTCCGTTCACCGTAACCGGCGTTCGTACCGCTGATGGCGCTAATGAATGGATGCTTGAGGGTGGCTTTGATTCCGCTGAGGTGCCAGGCGAATATGCTTTGATCGGTAGCTTCCCTAATCCGTTTAACGCTACCACGACCATAACCTACGAGTTACCGGAAGCCGGTAACGTTGCCCTTGAGGTTTACAACATCATGGGGCAGAAAGTGGCAACATTGGTTGACGGTAACATGGATGCCGGACAGCATAGCGTAGTCTGGGACGCTTCAAGTCAGTCATCCGGTATCTACTTCTACAAGCTAACCGCAGGAGGCAAAGCTCTCACCAAACGGATGACATTACTAAAGTAGTAATTGCATTTTTTGGGGCTTAAGAAAAACTGCCGGAGATACAACTCCGGCAGTCTTTTGTGATAGCGTTCCGTAGAGAAATGTTGATTTTTCCCAAAACCGTCATCACAAGCAAGTATCGTGCTACTCATAAAGCACGGTCTTCTCCAGCACTACATGAGCATATCCTTGCGGGCTGTAAACCGTATCTCCCACTTCCACTCTCAGGTATTCATCGCCGCTGAAATAACGGCGCGGTTCATAATCGTACGGGCAATCAGGATCATCTTCCAAAGTTAGTATCACTATCGGATACTGTTTCAGGTCGGTATGGGATCTGTCCTGGTTGCCAATGGAGAGTCCAAACCAGGCAATTATAGCGACAGTTAACGTTATCACCCCAACCTTCAAAGTGAAACCTAAGATTTTTTGAGTGTTAAAGTTCATTTCCATCCTCCATTTTTAAAATTATTACATTAAGTTTTTCTTCCGGTTCAGATGAGTTTCAAGATTCTATCAAATGGTGACAATTACACCTGATATCTAACAGCTTAGCATCATTATTCCATCGGTGTGTACTTTAAACCGGATAAGCTTATATACGATGGTTTTAAATTTTGTCAATACGAGTAAAAAACCTATTGAATGCGTATATGATTCTACGTAATTAAAACAACTATAATATTTTTGTAAGCTGTTACTTATTGGCGAGTTATGCCTTCCGACTAATCGACAAATGCCTGCTGATTAACCATCTAAGGTTTGCAAACCGCTTTTCAGCTTCGGAAAGCTCGCTTAGCTGATCCTCTGTCTATAAGTGATTATTGAATATGAGGAATTAAATTTCCGTGTTATGCCCTCAGGACAAACCCATCTCATGCTAAAGGCACAACAGTATTTTTATCATTCATATCGATAAATATTGATTGAGAAATCCTTCCTTTTTACGATATCTTGCTCAGTAGGGTTGTTCATTAAATTACTTGGAATTTCATTGTTTCTAATTATATTGTATTCTGGCGTTGCAATGAACCGGAATTTGAGTTCAAAACGCCCTCGGAGATCGTCCCTGAACATTCAATTTCTACGCTAAAAGATGGGAACCGCAGGTTATGCCTTACGGTTTTAGTTAACATTAAAACATACGCTTAATAAACTATCCTAAATCGCTACTCGCTACCCGAGTTCGTCCATTATTATGGGTAGTTCATAAATATAGATTATGCTTCCAACTGAACCAAGCAAAGGTATCTTAAAATCGACTAACAGAAAAATTGCATAACAGCCTAAATTAAAACTCAATTCCGGGAGGAAAAAAAACATGAAGCTCAATCCAAGAGAGAAAACTCTAATCTCCAGTAATGCAGTGATGCTGACATTTGCGGCATTCCTGCTTTTCGCAATATCCCTCGCTTCATCAACCGCATTTGCTGATGTGGACGGGTTCTGCGAAACTTGGGAAATCTATAAGAAAGGACAGATAGAGAAATACGGGATGTTGTATCACGATTGCTATAATGGTTCCTGCGATGAACCCGATGTTCGCGATGCGGCAATACCTGATCCCGAGGACCCGATTACTTATATCCGCCTGTATTTTCATATCTTCTGCGAGAACGATGGAAGTAATTGCGCTACTGATGAAGCTACGCTGGAAGATATGGTAAATCATCTCAATGAGGAATACTTGCAGGTTAGAATTCAATTTGTCTATGATTATAGATTCGTAAATTCTACCCAGTTCCGTTACTATACCGATGCGGAAGAGATGAAGAGAGCTTATGCTCTTAATCCGGAATCTCAAATGAATATATATATTACCGGCACATCCGGTGGATCTTTCGGTACATTCCCCTGGGATGATTACCGTCTTCCTCTTTCCGATCAGGGTGGTGTTGTCTTAAGCGAGGGACATGTTTACCCTACACCATTCCATGACAATGTTTTGGTTCATGAAATTGGACACAATATCGGATTGTGGCACACGCACCACGGAGTCAGCGAAGTACCGCAATGCGGGGAGTGCTGGGAGCAGGCGGATGGTCAGGATGCTGACATTACAGGCGATCTCTGTTCGGATACGCCGCCAACACCTATCAATTATTACTGCTACGATCCGGGCGGTACAGATCCCTGCAGCGGTGTTCCCTGGGGTGACACTTCGCCTGAAAACTACATGAGTTACGGTACTCTGGGCGGAAGCCCATGCTGGACTGATTTAACGCCTCAGCAGTGGGGGCGTATACAATGCTGGACTAATGAGGTTTTATCGAGCTGGTTCGAGGAATCTTCACCCGATATTGAGATCTCGATGATTCCGGATGATTATCCGATCGAAGTACCGCCGGGAGGTCAATTCGGATTAACGGGATTTCTTACTAATGGCGGAGCCGATCCGATAACGACCGATGTTTGGCTCATGTTGATCGTTCCTGGCTACGGCGAATATGGACCATTGCGGACTTTTCAGGATATCTATCTTAACTCAGGTCAGATTATAAATGCGCACTTTAATCAAATCGTGCCTAATTTTGCGCCAACAGGAGCCTACGATTATATCTCGAATGCCGGTGACTACCCCGATAATATATATGCTGCCGATTCTTTCCAGTTCACAGTTGTTGCCGGACGCGACCGGTCAGAAAGTTCCGGTAACGTATGGAATGTGGAAGGCGGATGGAATTCGGTTGAGGGCAATCCTGCGGGATTTGAACTTCTGGGCAATTACCCCAATCCGTTCAATGCCCAAACGAATATCACATTCAACCTTTCCGATACTAAAAATGTCAAGCTTGAGATTCATAATCTGTTAGGACAGAGGGTCGCGACACTGGTTAATAGCAACCTCGCAGCCGGACAGCATACCGTTTCCTGGGATGCTTCTCATCATTCGAGCGGCGTATATTTCTACCGGCTCCAGGCTGGCGATCAGATTATAGCAAAGAAAATGCATTTGCTGAAGTAGTAATTGGTTGTTCATCTCTAAACATTAGATGAGTTGGATTAACGAGGGCGACATGGTCTAGTCAAAATCCTGGCCCATGTTGCCCCTGTGTCCGTGCAAGGCATTCGTCCTCCAATGCCGCTTAAAAGTGCCGTCGGTGCCCTCGATTCCGAGCTGTAGTGTGCCCCCACCCGGCGGATTGCTCCGCCGGTCGGCGCTCCGGCGCCGACGGAGCCAAACACTCACCCTCCGAAAGACATCGGGAGGTCGGACACTTGTAAGCCTCAGGCTTATTCCTGTCCGACATTTATTCCCCTCTCGAGAGGGTGGATTCGTCCCGCGGTACGCGGGGCTAAGACGGGGTGTGTTTGAAGCTCCCACAAGGGTGGCATGCTTAGCTCGAAGCCGCAGGCGGAGAGATAAGCATGTTTTGTATCCATCAGCATGCTTATCCCCGCCTTCGGCGGGACTAAACATGCCACCCCCAGCCGTAGACATGAGCCTGGAGGGGGCACGCTCCGGCGTGACCAAGGGACACGACAAAGCGCATCCTTCCAGGACCTTACATCAAGCCCCACATTCAACCTGGTATATTCTAATCCGCCAATCCAAATTGCAGTATATTGGACAAAACCGGTGGATCGGTGTTAATGATTCCTATCATCTCATAACGCCCTCCCCTTACCCAGACGCCATCGTTATCTTTACAGAGCCAAATCCCCCCAAAATCCCTGGACTCACCCGGCGCAAGCGCAATTTCCTTCAAGCCAGTGGGATACCGTTCGTCCTCGGAATATCGATACACCAACTCATTTTTTTGATAAATGTAGAAATCAAAAACATAGCCTTCCGGAAATTCCAATTCGATTTCTTCATCCGATTTGTTCGTAATCCGCATCTTCATATCAAACGGGGATCCCAGCGCATAACCCATTGAACGGCTTAATATTCGCACGTCCAAAGCCCGTAGAATCTCCGAGCCTGTATCAGTACTGTTTCCGTCGGGTTTCGGTGTTTTACATACACCACCTAATATACAGCATGAACTGGTAAGCATACAAGCTGTTATCAATAAACCAAAGTACAATGCTATCTTTCCGAATTTCATAAGCTTCCTCCGTTTTAAGTCTATTAAACACATTAAAATGCTAAAAATCAAAAAATTTCTTGACAAATCTGGAACTCCCAATTAATTTCTGCGTTCAAATGTTAGCACTCTATCTTAACGAGTGCTAAGCGAGCTTCGTAAGCTATTAAATATAAACAACATACAAGAAATGAGTAACCAAATAAGGAGGAAGGTATGAACGTAAAACCTCTTGCTGATAGGGTATTAATCAGACCTTTAGAGGAAAAAGAAACTAAAAAGGGATCAATAATCATTCCCGACACCGCCAAAGAAAGGCCTCAGGAAGGCGAAATCGTGGCGGTTGGACCGGGTCGGGTTTCCGACGACGGGAAACTGGTGGAGATGCAGGTGAAATCCGGCAACAAGGTGCTGTATGGTAAGTATTCCGGTAGCGAAGTTACGGTTGATGACACCGAGTACCTGATAATGCGCGAATCTGACATTTTAGCAATCATTGAATAATATTGGGGAGGAGATAAATTATGGCAAAAGAATTACAATTTAATACAAAAGCACGGGAAAAACTGCGGATAGGCCTGGATAAGCTGGCTGATGCAGTTAAAGTTACGCTCGGTCCCAAGGGACGCAACGTGGTGTTGGACAAAAAATGGGGCTCCCCCACGGTAACAAAAGACGGCGTGACTGTCGCAAAAGAAATTGAGCTGGAAGACGCATTTGAAAACATGGGCGCTCAGATGGTTAAAGAGGTTGCCACAAAGACGTCCGATGTCGCAGGCGACGGCACCACCACCGCAACCGTGTTAGCCCAGGGAATATACCACGAAGGCTTAAAGAACGTTACCGCTGGTTCCAATCCTATGGCAATCAAGCGCGGTATCGATAAGGGCGTAATTGCTACCATCGAGGAACTCAGAAAGTTCTCAAAAGATGTTGGCGGTAAGAAAGAGATCGCTCAGGTCGGAGCTATTTCTGCTAATAACGATGCCACAATCGGTGAATTGATTGCCGACGCCATGGAGAAAGTCGGTAAAGATGGCGTTATCACCGTGGAAGAAGCCAAAACTACCGAAACCTTCCTCGAAGTTGTCGAAGGTATGCAGTTTGACCGTGGTTATCTCTCTCCTTATTTCGTCACCGATCCCGATTCAATGGAAGCTGTCCTCGATGAGCCGATGATACTTATCCATGACAAGAAGATCTCCAATATGAAAGACCTTCTGCCGATTCTGGAAAAGGTCGCTCAGATGGGCAAGCCTTTATTGATTATCGCCGAAGATGTTGATGGCGAAGCTCTGGCTACTCTGGTAGTCAACAAGCTGCGCGGCACGCTCAAAGTCTGCGCCGTTAAGGCTCCCGGATTTGGCGATCGTCGTAAGGAGATGCTAAGAGATATCTCCATTTTAACCGGTGGTCAGGTTATCAGTGAAGAGACCGGATTCAAACTGGAAAACGCTGTGGTCTCAGATCTCGGTACTGCCAAACGCGTAACCATCGATAAGGAAAATAGCACTATCGTGGAAGGCGCAGGCAAAACCGAAGATATAAAGGGTAGAATACAGCAGATCAAAAAGCAGATCGAAGATACTACGTCCGATTACGATCGCGAAAAACTTCAGGAACGTCTCGCCAAATTGGCTGGCGGTGTTGCCGTAATAAACGTAGGCGCCGCAACCGAAACCGAGATGAAAGAGAAGAAAGCTCGCGTAGAGGATGCGCTTCATGCTACCCGCGCCGCGGTTGAGGAAGGAATCATCCCGGGCGGAGGCGTTGCTTTTGTTCGCGCCCTTCCCGCGCTGGAAGCGATCCAATTAGAAGTTCAGGACGAGCAGATTGGCTTGGATATCCTGAAGAAAGCCCTTGAACGCCCGTTGCGTTGGATTGCCAATAACGCAGGTGTCGAAGGTTCTATCGTAGTTAACGAAGTGAAAGCAAACAGCAACATTAATTTCGGTTATAATGCGGAAACCGACGAGTACCAGGATTTGATCGAGGCTGGTGTGATCGATCCAACCAAGGTTGCTCGTTCCGCACTGGAAAACGCCGCTTCGATAGCTTCTCTACTGCTGACGACCGAATGCCTGGTCAGCGAGAAGCCTGAGGAGAACAAAGGTGGAGCCCCAGCGCCCGGAATGCCTCCCGACATGGGCGGAATGGGAATGTAATTCCTCCGGAAATAAATACATACTTATTGGAAAAAAGGCTGTCCAAACTCGGACAGCCTTTTTGGTTAATCGGTCGATTTTGAAACCCAACTCCCCATATTTATGGTTCTAACCTGTATTAATCATAAATTTTACTATCGGTAGTGGAAGCCTTGCGCTTCCGGCGTTTCTCTGAATCCGCAATTCCAATCTGTCAATGGTCTGTTAGTTTTAAATCCACGAAAGACAAGCCTTCGGCTACGGATTCGTGGTTTTTATGAATTATCGGGATTGGTCCATACAAGAAAAGGGGCGAGTGCAAAACTCGCCCCTCCGAAGTTTGATACTCCTGTTGAATGGCTACTTACTTCAGCAAGGTCATACGCTTGGTGAAGACCTGTCCGTCAACGGTCAGTTTGTAGAAGTAAACGCCTGAGGAATAATTTCCAGCGTTCCACTGAACCGTCCTGTAACCGGCTTCCTGATGACCTTCGAATACCGTTGCGACCTTGCGCCCCATAAGGTTGTAGACCTCCAAAGTCACATTAGCGTCATCGGCCAGGGCATAGCTGAAGGTTGTGGTCGGATTAAACGGATTCGGGAAGTTACCCATTAGTTCCGTCCTTGAGGGCAGAGTTTCCACATCGTCATTGAACCATCCGTTCAATGTCCACCCGTCAGCATCTCCGCCGATGCCCTGAACGACGGTGAATGTGAAGGATGCCGAATCAACGGGCGAGTCAGGGTAGTCGCCACAGTAGGCGATGTAATCATATTCGCCCAGAGGTGCGAATCCCGGTATATTCTGCCGCGCGCCTTCATAAGTTAAGGTCTGGTTCGGACCAAGAGGTACATTATTAAACTGCTGAACCGGTCCGTAACTACCGTATCCCGGTACATCAAGCATAACCCACACGTCCGAACTCTGCGGATCACCGGTGTTGTTGTTTAGGACGCCGGTGTAAGTGAAATATCCGCCCGGTTGGACTTCAATCGGCGGATTATCGGGGATCATATCCACAGTGATATCGGCTGACGGTTCGCAGGTGTAAGCCACTATCTGCACATCATCGATATTCCAACCGCAATATTGCCAGGATCCATCGGTAGGCCCGATTCCAAATCTAATCTTGAAATTAGGATTGTCATCGGCTATACCGGTGAGATCATAATTCTGTTCGCTCCATGAAGCTTCGTCGATAGTCTCGTCGCCATTTTCCCAAAGAGTGATCCAGGAGGAACCGTTGTATGCCTGAAAGTAAGCTTCATCATACCAGTCCCGTTCCACTCCAAGCCATTGCCAGAAGCTTAGTTGCAAGGCATATACTCCGGAGCAATCGATATTGGGGGAAGTTACCCAATAGGTGGTGCCAAGATAATTCTCATAATCACCATCGCCGGCAGTCATGTCGTTACCGAGCGCTCTGTCATCGGATGTCGGTGAATGATCTTCGGAAGGATCGGGACCGCCGTAATAGTCGTCGCCATTACCGCCCATGCACTGTCCGATCGTCCATTCGCCCTGGCCTCCCAAACCTGTCCAGCCCTGGTCAGTCGAGAAATCATCCTCGAAGACCGTGATCATACCGTGGGCGGCGACACCGGAGTAAGTGGTTCCGGGAGCGCCCGAGGGATCATAGACCACGAAACCGTCGGTGGTTTCTGCGCTAAAGTAATATTCGATTACCAATCCGCACTCAAACGGCGGGAAGACAGCATCATATACATTAGGAGAGACAACATCCATCGACTGCTGTTCCCATCCGGTGCCATCGTTGTAGTACATCATTCCCGTACCGGGCTCCGGTGAACCGGTGATGCCGGAAACTTCCACGCGAATTGTGGTTCCGCCGTCGGGATCAAACAGATCCGGCCGTCCGTTGGGATAATCGAAAGCGATTAACTGCAGATCGGGGCAATCCATACTATGAGCGCCGAATCCGGAGCATATCTCATTATAATGAGGAGTTCCATCATAGATGTTACCGTTATCATCATCGAGAGTAAGATAGTCGATGGTGATCTGTGGAGTGATAAGATCGCCGGTGTGCATCAGTATGGCGTTAACAGCGAGGTTCGCAAGAATATCCATGTAAGTATTGGGATAGTTAGTCATCAATGCATTGCGCGTATCCCAAAGGCATCCGGAAAGGAGCTGACCACAGTCGTGTATTCCACCGCTGCAGGGGTATTGCTTGGTGTTGTCAGCATTCCTCAACGGTTCATTACAGTTTCCGAAGAAACCATAAGCGAGTCCGGGATCATCGGTGATCATCACACCCATGCAGTCGCTCATACCTTCGCCGTATTGCCCCTGTCCGCTTCCAGCCATGGCAACCAGGTGATGACCATACTCGTGATGAACCACGGTTCCAAACGCCGTGTTAGGGCATCCGCCGCCGGAGCGGTAGAAGTTGATGGACTGATAATCGTAATATGCATTACAACTGCTGTTGATATTCACATTCACAGGGAACTCGGACTGCTGCAATCCGGGATATGATGGATTATAGGTCAAGGTAAAATCGCGCACCACGTTGGCATGCAGATATCCATTGACCTGAGCCCGTACATACTCGCTGCTGTTGGAGGAATTATGCAGGAAATTCGCCGGACCCGGAGGGGTAACGGTGGTATCCAGCTCAACTTCGGCGCCGGCGTCGTTATAAACCCGGAACCAATCACCGCGCATGTGAGAATATACGTCAACCGGGGACGAACCGCCATTCGGTATGGTGAAATCACCGAATTCATCGGCATAAGCGGTGTTCCCGCCATCGATGTAAACACGAGAATATGGCATGCCGAAGGAAACCTCATCGTCGCAGATCTCTGCCGCGAAATTATCGGTAGCTCTGCCGCTGACGTTACCATCAACATCGACATTCAAAATCATGTCTTCGGAATACAGTATCTCACCGGTTAAAGCATCAACAAGAAGCAACCACTTTTCATAATCGTCAGTAGCAGGCATGCTGTTGTCACCTATAATCTCCATTGCCAATCTCGGTTCAGCAACTTCCTCATTAGTTCCAGCCCAAACAACCAGGCTAGGTTCTTCAAAGTAATCCAGATTAGGATTGAAAGACTTCGCGGCGGTTTCGGCTAATCCTTTGTTTAAAGTTACTCCGGAGGGCATCCGGAAATCCTTTAAATCTTTCAATGCCGAACGTGCCAGCACCAGAGGATAATTGGCGTCGTTACGAACCAACAATCTGAGTTCGGATCGGAATACCGGTACATCTTCTTTATACTGGCTATAATATACCAAGGTGAATTTGTAAGAGTCATTATCCCGATTATACATCACAGGTTGGGTGTGGCGTTGGTCGGGGAGAAGACTATGGGGTTTCAATTCTGATGGCGCCACGCCAAAGATTTCGGAATAATTCATTCGGAAATTTTCAGCAGTTGCCTGCGGATTAGCGCCGTAACCGAAAGTGATTCCCCATAAGCTGGAGATACGTTTTCCGGTTTGATAGGTAGAAACTCCGGGGTAATTTACTTTCAGCTCGTAAAGCGCTTCCCCTTTTGTGTCTGCTTGCATTGTGAATCCGGTCGAATTCAAACTGAGCAAGAGGATTGCCAACAAAACCAAACTTGCGGGCATTGAAAAACGTTTCATACTACTACTCCTTGAGTGTGAGGGTTATATAGTGTAATTAAACATTAAAAAGGAATAAATCTCATAAGAAGATAAATCTCATCTTCGTTTCGGAACGGACTTAGTTCACTACCTGAACCTGATTAATATATAATATATGCTTAAAGTTGTCAACTATAATCAGCTCGCTCTTGGAAAATGCAAGGTAACCCGGATAATCATAGAAAACATTAATTTATAGCCGAAGGTTTATGTGCCCCTGGCGTTCTTGTCCTTCGGGGATTAAATTACTATAGACGGTGGACAGCTTGGAATGTGGGATTCAAAAGGATGCGAATAATCTATGTTATGAAGTTGAGCTAATTTTCTTGCATTTTTAGCCTGAAAACATTAATTGTGAATTTTGTAACTTGAAAATTGAGTGTTTAAAACCAAAAGAGAGAAACTATGACAAAAGAGATGAAGAAGATACTGGTAACCGGCGCTGTCGGGCAAATCGGTTCGGAATTGACAATGGAGTTGCGCAAAAGATATGGCGCGGAAAACGTTATCGCTACAGGGAGGAAAACACAGCCCTCAGAAGAACTCAGGAATTCGGGGCCATTTCATTTTATCGATGTCAACAAGATTGAAACAGTCGAAGAAATGATTCAGAAATACGACATTGACACGGTTTATCACATGGCTGCCATACTTTCGGCTGTTGGGGAAAAGAATCCTCAGCTTTGCTGGGATGTCAACATGAACGGCACCATCAATATCCTCGAATTAGGACTGAAATACGAAATGACGAGGGTGATTATCCCCAGCTCCATAGCGGTTTTCGGTTCCGGTATCCCGCTGGATAACACGCCTCAGGAAACGGTGCTTAAGCCGACCACAATGTATGGAGTAACTAAAGTGTGCGGAGAACTTCTGTGCGATTATTACGTGAAACGCTTCGGCCTCGATATCCGCGGGTTGCGTTATCCGGGAATTATCTCTTACGAAACATTGCCTGGTGGCGGAACCACCGACTATGCGGTGGCGATTTATTATGAAGCTGTCGACAAAGGGAAATATACATGCTTCGTCAGAGAGGATACCAAGCTACCGATGATGTACATGCCTGACGCAATCGAGGGTACGATCCAGTTAGCCGAAGCTGATTTTTCCAAGTTAAAGCACCATAGTGACTTCAACCACGCCGCTATGAGTTTCACCGCTGGCGAGTTGGCTGCATCCATCAAGAAATATATCCCGGATTTCGAAGTTTCTTACGAACCGGATTACCGTCAGGAGATTGCCGATTCCTGGCCTAATTCCATTGATGACAGCGCCGCGCGGGAAGAATGGGGATGGAAGCCGCAATGGGATTTGGATGCCATGACTAAGGATATGTTAGAGCATCTCCAGGAACGCAAAGAGAAGGGAACATTGTACAGGTAGCTCCATAAAAAGTCAGGATAAAAAGCCGGTAAAAATACCGCATTTTCTAATAAAATAAGTGAGTTGTTTTTTTATAAAATTTATTGACTTTGAGAAGCTTTTAAGACTATTATTGCCGGTTAATATTTGATTAGAGTTTCCGAATGAAATAAAAAATATTTGGAACGTGTAGTCGTTTTAGTTGTTAGTCCGTAAAAGGTCAGTTCCAAAGAAAGGTCTTTTGTACTAATTCCCAAGTTACCAGGACAATAATCGGAGGGTAACCCATAACTCAAATAACGGAAAATGATGTGACCATATCCAAGCGGAAATCGGAGCATTTACGAATTGTCGCCGAGGAAGAAGTAAAGCACCGCGGGAGCACCATGCTGGACGATATCTTTCTGCTGCATTGCGCCCTTCCGGAGTTGGATATCAACGATATCGATACCGAGGTTGAATTCTTCGGAAAAAAGCTGAGTTATCCGCTGATGATCACTGGCATGACGGGCGGAGCGGAGTTCGCCGGGGAGATGAACCGCGGACTGGCGGAGACCGCGTCGGAGTTCGGTATCGCATTCGGTGTGGGCAGTCAGCGAGTGATATTTCGCCACCCGGAGATGAAAGATGATTTCGCAGTTCGCAAACGGATACCCGACGGCGTCCTGCTTGGAAACATCGGCGCAGGTGAGTTGCGTGAGTATCCATTAGATTCTATAATTGGATTAATGAATGATATCGAAGCTGATGGAATCTGCGTTCATCTGAACGTGGCACAGGAATTGATTCAGGATGAAGGTCACAGGGATTTTCGCGGCTTGCTCGATGCATTGGCTGCATTAAATGACAAAATAAACGGCAAGGTGCTGGTTAAGGAAACAGGGGCAGGGATAGATCCTGAGAGTTTGAAGAAATTATCAAAGATAGGGATTAAATATGTAGATGTATCCGGCGCCGGCGGAACATCGTGGACCAAAGTGGAGATGTACCGGGCGGCGGACAAACTCCTCAGAAAGACCGGTAAAACCTTTTCGGATTGGGGAATACCGACCGCATTCAGTCTTATTGCAGCACACAGAATTCAAAACGAGAATACCTGTGTAGTAGCCTCAGGTGGAATTGAAAACGGTCTGGATGCAGCGCGAGCTATCGCTGTGGGGGCGGATATCGCCGGATTCGCCCGCCCTATATTACTTAGTTTTCTTGATAGAGGCAAAGAAGGAGCTACCGAATTTATGGAGCAAATGATACATGAGCTAAAGGCAGCTATGCTTTTGACAGGCGCCGCCGATTTATCCAAACTTAAGCAGGTTCCCAGGATATACACCGGTGAGCTGAGAGAGTGGCTTTTGAACTTCGGATGGCTCAATAAACAAGGAATTTGATAATGGATAGATTTCGATTCATTAAGAAACCTCCTATCGGAGGAACCGAATTCAGAACTTCGCGGATACCGGGATTTTACCGGTTGTCGGTCGAACAGCGTCTCGCGTTTCTGGCGCGAAGTTTTAATTTAGATGATGAACAGGTTTCGCAACTCCGCAATGGTAACGCTTTGCGAATGAAGCATGCCGTTAACATGGTGGAGAATGCTGTGGGAGTTTTCGGTTTACCCCTCGGACTGGGATTGAACTTCCTGGTCGATGGCAGAGAGTATTTGGTTCCTATGGCTATCGAGGAAGCATCGATAATTGCGGCGGCATCAAAAGCGGCGCTGATAATTCGCAAAGGCGGAGGATTCCGCACCCGAATCAATGATCCGGTGATGATCGGACAGGTGCAGGTACTCGACTTGAAAAAACCTCAGAAAGCTGTCGAACAGATTAAGAATTATAAGGAAGAAATAATCGCTCAAGCGAATCTGGCAAATCCCAGAATGGTGCAGCGGGGCGGCGGCGTTTTTGATATCGAAACCAGAGTTTTGGATGGCGGGGAAGACGTTGGTGAAATGCTGGTGGTTCATCTGCTGTTCAATGTTTGCGAAGCGATGGGCGCTAATGCGGTCAACTATGCATGTGAAGCGGTCGGTTCACTGATTGAAAAAGTGACCGGAGGACGAGTAAATCTTCGTATACTCTCCAACCTTGCCGACAAACGTATCGCTCGGGCGGAATTCACATTGCCCTTTGAACATCTTACCACGAAGGAATTCACCGGTGAAGAAGTTGCGCATCGTTTGGTTGAGGCGGATAGGTTGGCGCATGTCGATCCCTATCGGGCTACGACACATAACAAAGGTATTTTCAACGGACTGTGCGCGGCTGCCCTGGCATTGGGTCAGGACTGGCGAGCAATCGAAGCCGGCGGGCATGCGTATGCCGCTCGCGACGGCCGATATCGAGGACTCACTACCTACAAGATTTCCAGCGGTTGTCTACATGGCGAAATCGAGCTGCCGCTGCAAACGGGCAGCGTCGGCGGCGCGGTTAAGGCTCATCCGGGAGTGCAGATTCTACGCGCAATAAGCGGCGTGGAAAATGCTCGTCAATTGGCCGGGCTGTTAAGCGCTGTGGGTTTGGGGCAGAATTTCGCCGCGCTGTTAGCCTTAAGCACAGTTGGCATTCAGAAGGGGCACATGGCGCTGCATGCGCGCAGTGTGGCTGTCAGCGTCGGCGTACCGCCTAATGCCGTGGAAGAAGTTACACAGGAGATGATCAGGCGAGGAGAAGTTAAAGTTACGGTTGCAGAGGATATCTATCGCAGGCTGCAGAAGCGACCCAAACAAGTAGAAGAAGAGGATGAATTGCCAGTAGAGACTTTCGCACCCGGTAAGATCGTACTGTTTGGCGAGCATGCCACCGTTTACAACTACCCCGGGATCGCCGCTGCAATCAATATAGGCGTTAAGCTAAAAGTTACCAGGGATCCTGACGGTCCTCGGTTTTTGCATCCGCATTTCAAAAAAGTGTTTTCCGTTCCCAAATCGGATCAGGATATCCAGTTGTTTTCGAATGCGGTGGACGTCGCATTAGGAATATATGACCTGAGAAATGAACCTATCGCCATTCAGATCGAGTCTGAGTTGGTTCCCGGCATGGGTTTAGGTTCATCGGCAGCGTTCTCAACCGCTCTCTGCTCAGCTTTGCGGCAATATAAGCATCTAAAACGCTCAAAAAGATGGGATAGCGATTTCTTCGATGAAGTGCAAAGCCTGGAGGCGATATTCCATGGTCATCCAAGCGGGATGGACGCTGCTACTATTCTTTCCGAGGGAGTCCTCTGGTTCCGCAAGGGACCTCCCCGGGAATTCCTGCCGATTCAGGTTCCCACTCCGATTAGCGGCGTAATCTGCCTGGTGGAGCCGGGAGCCAGAACCATCGAACTGGTGAAAAAAGTTGCGAATTTCCGCGAGCAAAAGCCGAAGTACGTAAACGGTATTCTGGAGGATATCGGGAATCTTACTGTCGACGCCGGAATAGCGCTGGGAACCGGGGATACCTACGAAATCGGTAAACTGATGTTCCGAAATCATGAGCTGTTAGCGAAATTAGGTGTCTCAACTCCGGCATTGGATAGGGCTGTAGAGTTGTTGTTGGATAACGGCGCAATTGGCGCCAAGATAACCGGCAGCGGCGGCGGCGGCGCCGTCATCGGTCTGGTCGAACCCGGCAGTCAGTTCGATCTGATGGAATCTCTATCCCATGATTTCCCGATGGTTCTTCCGTTTACGCTGGGAGCGCTGCGGTGATACGGCGGGTGATCGCCCGGGCATATTCTAATATCGCTTTAGTAAAATATTGGGGAAAACGAGAAACGGCGGGAAATATTCCCGCCACTCCCTCTATCTCACTCGCTCTGAATAAACTTACCACGGAAACAGCAATAACGCGCACCGAAGAATCCTGCGATCGCTTCATTCTTAATGATGTTGAAACTTCCGGCGATGTGAATTATCGATTGGTGAGATATCTTGATCTCTGGCGGGAAAGAGGATTAGTCACTGGCAGTTATCTGGTGGAATCGAAGAACGGCTTTCCAACCGCATCCGGTCTGGCATCGAGCGCATCCGGTTTCGCAGCGCTTGCTAAGGCTCTTAGCGGGTTTTCAGAAAGAAAGCTTTCCAACAGGGAGTTATCAAGATTGGCTCGTCAGGGGAGCGGTTCGGCGGCGCGTTCTATTACCGGAGGTTTATCGGCTTTCCCGCTCAGCAAAGATCCGGCTGCGAAACTGCTGAAAACGCCGCAAGATGTTCCGTGGAGCATGATAGTATTACTGGCTCATTCCGAGGAAAAGGACACGCCCTCATCGTTCGGTATGCATCACTGCGCGGAGACTTCGCCTTATTATTCGAGTTGGGTGAAGCAAGCCCGCGAGGATTACGGGAAGATGCTGTCCGCAATTAAAGAAGATGATTTTGCAGCAATCGGCGGCATAATGGAAGAAAATGCGCTTGCTATGCATTGCTGTATGATGGCATCGCGTCCCCCGCTTTTGTACTGGAATGAGTCAACCTTTAGAATTATTAGGGCAATTCGAACCATTCGTGAAATGAAGGGCATACAAGCTTATTTCACGGTCGATGCAGGTTCCAATGTTATTGTTTTGTGCAAACAAGGAGATTCTAAAGAGGTTATTAAGAATATACTGCATCAAATCGGCGAGTTGCGCTATATATCCTGTAAACCGGCTGGAGGTGCTGAAATAATTTCGGTAGAATAATGACTGTAGCGGTACCCGGAAAAGTGATGTTATCGGGGGAATACGCAGTGCTGTATGGTGGAAGCGCAGTGTTATCTCCCGTTCCCCGCTATCTTAAGGTGGCAGAGTCGGATTCACCAACACCGGAAAACGAGAATCCGATTGTGAAGAACGCTATGCAATACCCTATCCCTGAACTACTTGATTGCGAGCATAATTATCCATTACGGGGCGTTAATGTTGACAGGTCGGATTTTTACTTTAGCGATGGCAGAGCCGTTGAGGTTAAGTTGGGGATCGGTTCCTCCGCCGCTGAAGCAGTTGGAGTAATTGCGCTTAGATTCGAACGCGCCGGTTTATCGTGGGATAGGAACAAGCGCCTGGTCGCTAAGTACGCTATCGATTCTCATACAATCGCTCAGGGAGGTCGGGGAAGTGGAGCTGATGTAGCAGTCTCCGCCTATGGCGAACCGATTATTTTTAAACGCAGTGAAGGCGGTATATCCATAAAGGTATTAAAAACTCAAAGTCCGGATTATAGGATACCGATAAACCTGGTCTGGACCGGGAAGTCGGCGGACACTCGCGAGTTCGTTACGAAATTCAATCAATGGGTAAAAATCTCAGGCAGAGATGACAAGCAGATTCTCAAAAATATGATTGCTAAGAGTGATGAATTAGTTGAACAATGGTTCAAGGCGCCTCCATCGGAGCTGTACGATATCCTGGATGAGTATACCTCCCTGGTTATGGAGTGCTGTTCGAATGCAGGTATTTCTTATCGCATGCCGGTGCATGATGAGCTCAAGCGATGGGCGGTGGACAACGGCGGCTACGCCAAACCGACCGGCGCCGGTGGCGGAGATATGGTCCTTCTGCTGGGTGAACTCCCTCTGAATGAACTTTCCTCCCCTTGTATTGAAGTTGTCAGTTGAAGATAGATAAAGGTGGCTTGCCCTGAATGGACGATAATAGACTATTTTTGAGCGGGACTTTCGCTGGAGGAATGCTCATAAGTAAACTCCGCCTTGGAAAAACCATACAATATCCAGTCCTGCAATTCACCGGCGAGCTTCCCGAAAAATTCATTGCATTTATACGCATCGGCAGCGACGTTATCGTAATCAGTTATTTCGCGCCTGAAAAATAACTCGCCAACAATCGCTCCCCGTTTGTCCCACTCATACATGACGCTGATATTCAGTTCGGATTTAATTCCATCGCCGAAATTAAACACTCCGGGCGAATATACCAATTCCATATAAACCAAATCATTAACAGGTTTGAGTTCACTATCGGCCGGAATATTCAACTCCGAGAGGACTGGAAATATTTTGGCATAATCTCCCAATTTCTTCCCTATACTTGTCGTTAAATCCTCGGCGACATTCTTCATTAAATAAAACGGTCGAAAATTGTTTGTGTATACGGAGTCGGGACGAAGCTCTTCTTGAAGTATGATTTGTGCTTTTGGACTAACATTGTCTCGGAAATCAGCATTCCACGCTGCTTGTAAATCGGTATATCCGCGTTGAAGAATCAAATCGTATCGGTTTTTCTTCCTTCCCCGTGCTGCGTCCGTAATTTTGTAAAGCAGATAGCCTTTTCGATAAATGTCGCGGTTCTCCGTGTCCAGGAAAACCAGTTCCTGTTGTTTCTCAAACAACATTCGGTCCTTTTGGAAAACAGAAACACCGTTGATTGCCGCATAGCTTCTCACCATTTGCCAGAGTTGCCGCGCAGCCTTTCTGCGGTTTTCGAACTTTGCAGGCTTCAACATGAATCTATATTCGCGGATGTTAATCTTGAGTTCATCCCCCGTAACATCTCCAGCTATTATGTACCCCGAAGTCAGTAGAGTAATCAGAATGCAAATGGCTATCTTAAGCAGGTACTTTCTCATTGCAGACCTCGGGCAGCAGTCTCTTCCGTTAACATTGTCGGGTTATTAGAAATAATACCAGATAGTTTCATAATCTGCAATATCCTCGCCGTTTGATTCCAACCGACTAAGGTATTCCAGGATCGGCACATCGGTTCCGACGTAGGTCTTCTGGATGCTGATATTCTTTTCCCACGGATGAAAGTTATAGACTCTCGAACCATCAGGTAAGATAGACAGGATGTCCCTGTGTTGAAATGCTCTCAGGTAATTCTTACCAAGACCGGGCACGTTATATACTGCTTCGTCGGTGCGGCTCAATCCGGGCAGCAACCTCGCTTCTTCCTTTTGCTCCTGCAGCAATCTGGCAATCGGTACGCGAAATTCCGCCGTTTCCTCCTTACCTTTGGTATTGAACGTGTAATAAGGTTCAATGCCGACTCTTTTGAGCAGCCTTCTGAGTAGAACGCCTTCAAACCTACGTGAAACGTGAAAGGTATACACATTTTGATTATAAACGCTGATAGCATTCTTCCTTAAGAGTTCCACAGCGTTAAACATCTCCTCGGTAATCTCATACGGGTGTTCGACATGAGTTACCACTGTAATTTCCCTCTTCATCGGAATCCGATAAGAACTGAGTAACTCCACCAGTTCCGGATTAATCCGCATTGGCATAGTAACCGGCGTACGCGATCCTATCCGTATCCGTTCGATACTCGGTACTTCGGAGAGTTTATTCAGTATCCTTTTCAATACATTTTCGTTGAGAGCGAGCGGATCGCCGCCGGTCACCAATGCATCATGGATGGCGGGATGTTCTTTTATCCATTCTATTGCGTCGTCGATAGATTCTTTAGTTGCCATAGCGCCTTTAGCCAGCACGTCATCTATCTCCCAATTTCTCTGACAATAGACGCATATCTGGGGACAGGTGTTATATGGTTTGAGGATAACGATAGACGGATATCGCCTGGTTATTAAATCTATAGGCGAGGTATCTTTTTCTAACATGAAATCGAAGGAACATATATTCTCGTTTTTGGCCTCGGACATAGCTTTTACATATTCGAGAGACGGTATAACCTGAGCTCTCACCGCCGTATCATTCCTATTTGCGGTCTCATCCATCAGCGACACATAATATGGAGTTATTCCAAACGGTATTCTGTTCTTCTTGGCTTGGGTAATGGCTTGGTAGTCATCCTCTGTGATATTAACCAATTTAGCAAGGCTATTCGCATCCCGTATTATATTCCTTAACTGCCACCTCCAATCAAACCAATCCTCTTCGGTCCCTCCTAATACTGAGAGTATTCTCTTACGGTTCTTGATCCGCACCTCTCTAACATCATCTTCCAAACCGTGCCGATACTTGTTGATCCGCGTCTCGATTTTTTCCTCCCAGTATCTATCCAGGAGCTCCGAGCGCGCGATAGCCGCTTCACGCCCCTCCAGTTCTTTATCGAGGTAGGTGTTTTCGAACACCATATCGGAAACAACGCCCTGCAAACCTAAGAATATATGAATCATCTCAGCATAAAAGCCGGGCTGTAGATCGGGACGCGGGACATCTCGAGCGATATCATAGAGCGCCTTAGCTACGCTGAAACCGGCTAATCTGTCGGAATTCTCCTTTAACATGAATTTCAACGCAGTAGCACAGTCACGTATTCTGAAAGTTTGGTGTTCCTGCAGTTCCTCGCTACCGGCAAAGGTATCAAATTGATGGATACTGATAAGCCTGTACAGCCTCTCGCGAGCGGCAGATAGTCCTCCCGCGGTGCGCATTCTGTCAAGGAATTTACCAGCGATTGCTTTTAGCGTGTCAAGGTTGTATGACGATTTTGTCGGAACTACTGTAAACTCCCGTAAAACAAAATCGAGCGTAGATTCTTTAGCCATATTTTCTATCCTTCATTCTCGGCTCTATTTTTATGAGCCCGAATATGATGTACAACATTATTAGCTGTACCTCCGATAACTATAACATTTATTAAACGTATCTATATTAAACTTTGTTCAACCGCAAATCGAGTGCAGTACGCAGGTCACGGCAAGCTTGAAAACGGAGAGACTGGGATTCGAACCCAGGAGGAGCTTGTGGCCCCTACGCGCTCTCCAGGCGCGCTCCTTAGACCAACTCGGACATCTCTCCGATAATATTATAATAATCGCTCATTCCGGATAGCAAGAATATTTTTCTCCCCTCAAACCGGTATTGTTCACGAATCTCATCATCGAACGCGGAAGCTTTATGCGCCGCTGGCGTACTTGCGCTTACGGTGTTCCTTTGAGATCTTCAAGTCCAGACCGTAAATGCTCTACTTCTATTAAATCTCCGAAGAACAAGCCTTCGGCTACCGATTAATACTTTTTGTGAATTATCCGGGACAATCGGTAAATCGATTTCGTTCATAAAATAGAAAACCCGATCACGCAATCGTGATCGGGTGAATCCTGAGTGCAGATCGCCTATGTTCCCAGTTCCCAGGAAGCCAAATATTCCTTTTGCTCATCGGTCAGCTTATCAATTGTAATTCCCATCGATTTCAACTTCAGCTCGGCAATTCTTGCATCAATTTCCTCTGGAACCGAATATACCTTCTTCTCGAATTTGGTTTTTTGGGTGTAAAGGTATTCGGTTGCCAATGACTGATTTGCGAATGACATATCCATAACCATTGCCGGATGACCCTCCGCTGCGGCCAGGTTTATTAGCCGTCCTTCTCCGAGAACATACACGCGGTTACCGCTCTCGAGGGCATATTCTTTGACTTCGGGTCTGATATCCTTGGTTGATTTACTGATCTTCCTTAAACCATCCAGTTCGAGCTCCACATTGAAATGACCGGAATTAGCCACGATAGCGCCATCTCTCATCTTCTCGAAATGTTCTCGACGAATCACACTGGTGTTGCCGGTTACGGTAACGAATATATCCCCCACTTCCGCCGCTTCGGCAATCGGCATTACATCATAGCCATCCATTACGGCCTCGATAGCTTTAACCGGATCTACCTCGACCACGATTACTCTCGCGCCCATCCCGGAAGCTTTCCCTGCCAAGCCGCGTCCACACCATCCGTAACCGCAAACCACAAATCTGGAGCCGGCAAGGAGCGTATTTGTGCAGCGCAGTATCCCATCTATCGTAGATTGCCCTGTTCCGTAGCGATTATCGAAGAAATGCTTGGTCTGGGAGTCGTTAACCGCGATTATGGGATAACCCAGCACGCCCTTTTTCTCCATGCTTTTCAGTCGAATAACACCGGTGGTTGTTTCCTCTGTTCCGCCGATTACATTGTCGATCATGCTCTTGAATTTCCCATGCAGGGTCGAAACCAAATCAGCGCCATCATCCATGGTTATCTGTGGTTTATGGTCCAATGCCTGCGCTATATGCTGGTAATAAACGTCGTTGTCCTCACCTCTGCGGGCGAATACGGAAATTCCGAAATCCTTGACCAGAGAGGCGGCAACATCATCCTGTGTGGAAAGCGGATTGGAGGCGCAAAGTCTGGCATCGGCGCCGCCGGCTTTCAAGGTCCTCATTAAATTGGCGGTTTCGGTGGTAACATGCAGACAGCATGCCATTCGCAATCCATCCAAAGGTTTCTCTTCTGCAAACCTCTCGCGGATTATCCGAAGCACCGGCATGTCCTTCTCTGCCCATTCTATTCGATTCTTGCCTTCGGCAGCCAGATTTATATCAGTAATATCATGTTCAATCATCTACTAACTCCTTTAATTTAAAAATTTAAATAATCTACGACCAGGATTTCATCTCATCAGCTCGGTCGGTATTCTCCCAGGTGAATTCCGGTTCATTACGACCGAAATGACCGTAAGCTGCAGTCTTCTTATAGATAGGCCTGAGTAAATCCAGCGTGTTGATGATCCCGCGAGGGGTGAGGTCGAAATTCAACCTTACCAGTTCCTCCAGGCGCTGATCGTCAAGCTGGCCGGAGTCTTCAGTATCGATAGCGATAGAAACCGGCTGCTCCACGCCGATTGCATAAGCTAATTGGATAGTGCAGGTCTCCGCCAATCCCGCGGCCACTATATTCTTAGCTATATAACGAGCCATATAACTGGCAGATCTGTCAACTTTCGTCGGATCCTTGCCTGAAAACGCACCGCCGCCGTGAGGCGCCCAGCCGCCATAAGTATCCACGATTATCTTACGTCCGGTCATTCCGGTATCAGACTGCGGACCACCGATCAGGAATATACCGGTAGGATTTATATAATATCTGGTCTTCTCGTTAACGAGGTCAGGAGGTAAAATCGGCTTAATAACCTTGTCTATAATCTCCTGCCTGGCATCTTCTCTAATTTTGCTTTTGTCGCTATTAAGCGCTCTTTCGGTATGTTGAGTGGATAGAACAACCGATTCAATATGACGAGCTTTACCTTCTTCGTAGACAATGCTGACTTGAGATTTACCATCGGGTCCCAGATAAGGCACCGTTTTGTCCTTACGGCATACCGATAAGTTCATTGTCAACTTGTGCGCCAAAGCTATCGGAAGAGGCATCAGCTCCTCAGAATCATTGCACGCATGTCCGAACATTATCCCCTGATCACCTGCACCGCCAGTGTCAACGCCGCGCGAGATATCCAGTGATTGCTCGCCGATAGCATTTAAAACTGCGCAGGTTTCGTAATTGAAACCGTATTTCGAATCCGTATAGCCGATTTCCCTAACAACTTTCCGGGCTATTCCGGCAACATCCGCATAACCACTGGTGGTGATCTCACCGCCAACTATTACCAGACCTACAGTGATAAACGTCTCACAGGCAACTCTTGATTTA
>WJIR01000222.1 GCA_014730175.1 Candidatus Zixiibacteriota bacterium | reverse complement strand
GTAAAAGGGTAAAGATGTTCACCGATCAAATAGATCGCGAAATCGAAATATTGGGGACCGATTACTTGAGAATTAACGCTATCGCTACAACGGAGGTGGAATTGGGCGGTGAATAAGATTTTCATGCAAAAGCTAATTTCCCTAACCACAATTGTGATATGTCTATTGTTTACTTTCTTCAACTCTCCCGCCATTGCCGGTGATGAGTCCAATGCGCGCTCCGTAGGAATGGCTCATGCGTTTTCCTCTATTGCTCGAGGATATCATGCCCTGAAATACAACCCGGCAAACCTCGGGATTTCAGAAGACCATTCGTTGGACATCAGCGTGTTAGAATTCGGTTTTATGGTTGAAAACAGTTCCTTCGGTTTCAACGATTATAGTCGCTACAATGATGACATTATCTCAGAAGATGATAAGCAGAAAATCCTCTCTCAGATACCGGATAAAGGATTAGAGATTAATGCGATAGCGGAGGGTAGCGGGCTCGGTTTCTCATTGAAGAATTTCGCATTTCTCTTTTCCGGCGAAATCGCTTCTAATATCACGATACCAAAGGATCCGTTCGAAATGGTGCTATATGGCAACTATTACAAACCCAATATCAGCGATTTTTCCAGCAGGGGAGAGGCTTGGGGGATCGCTGATTTTGCTGTCGGTTATGGTTCTGAGATTAGGAAGTGGAAAGAAAATCCGATTTACGCTGGTATTACATTCCATTACATCAGGGGATTCGCTTATTATGAAGTTATGGAAGCCGAGGGATTTCTGGAAACCCAGGATACAGCTATTGTTGCCCAGGGAAAAGCATCAATAAGGTCATCCACAGGGGGTAGCGGCTTTTCAGCTGATCTGGGGATTGCATTAGAGTTGAATGATAAATACCTGTTTGGATTAACCTTGACTAATTTAATCAATAACGTAAGCTGGACAGATGACACCGAGATAACCGACTATTATTTCAATTTGAAGCCGTTAAATGCTAACATCGCGGAAGATGAAAGCCTTTTTGTTTCCGATGACAGTTCGTATACAATAGGCTATTTCTCAAAAAGAAGACCAACGACACTAAAACTCGGAGTCTCATCAAAATATAAAAAAGCGCTTTGGGCGGCAGAATATGAGCAAGGTTTCGAGAACAGGCCTGGGAGTAGTGCAACACCACGATTGGCTGCCGGGCTGGAATTCCACTCCTTAAATTGGCTTCGCCTGAGGACGGGATTCTCAATGGGGGGAGTTAGCGGCTTCTATTATTCGCTGGGTTGCGGGCTTGGATCCGGTGCGTTTCGATTCGATTTGGGATTAGCCTTTGAGGGGTTCGCTTTCCCGACCAACTCAAGGGGAATCAGATTTTCTCTATCTACCTATCTTAACATAGATTAAGCAATTTACAATTATTATAAATCCAAAAGTCTTGACTTTATCCCACCGATGGAATATAAATAGCGCAAACCTTAATACTTTTGCAGGAGGATTCATTCCATGAGAACTTTTATATTGACAGTCTTGAGTATTCTTTTCATCGCAGGTAATTCGTTCGCAATCACCGGATTGGGTTTCGGCGTCAGGGGCGGACTGGTCGCCGGACTGGACACCGGCGGAATAGAAGATATTGTCAAAGAATCAAATCCCGACGCTACGGTTGATGATAACATGACCATGATCGGCGGTCACGTTAAAATCGGCACCCTTCCCGTGTTGGATTTTGAAGTCGCTGCCGAATACGCCTGGAAGAAAATGGACCTTTATGAAGGCTATAAGCTCAAAATTTCGGATTTTTCGATTACGGCAACAGCGATTTATAATGTGAAACTCGTTCCTGCGCCAATGGTTACGCCTTATGTAGGCGCTGGTCTGGGTACTCATAAATTGGTATATTCTATTGATAAAGAGGAAGGTTTTCAGGACGACATTCCATTGGATGAGGATGCCACCAAATTTGGCTATCATGGATTGTTAGGCACAAAAGTTCATCCGCCGATGTTCCCGCTGGAATTCTTTGCGCAATACAGATACACTTATATTTCCACCGATGAGGAAGCTACTAAATACAGTACGATCCTTGTCGGAGCAACCTTTAATCTACCATAGAGTTTAATAATTTGTTGCGATCAAGAGGATTTATTTTAGCGGTCGGATTGGTATTATTGTTCTCATCGACCGCTAATGGTCAATTAACTGGATTTCTGGATACGGCAGAGAATTTGGTTAATGAGCAAAGCCAATACGGGGCTTATATCGGCTTTTTCGAAGGCGGCGCTTATTCCTTTATAGGGCAGTATCGCAGAGGAGTCTCGAATTGGGTCGATTTTGGAGTGAAGGGCGGCTTGGTTTCAGTTGATGCAGGCGAAGAAAACCAGCTTGGAGGCGCTCTGGCAGGGGACGGCAAATACAGAATTCTTAATGCCGCGGCTGGAGATCAGTTCGATTTGTCAATCGGGTCGGGAATTCAAGCCTTTTTCACTTCGGATTATAACGTATTCTCACTGTCAGGCAATTTTATCGGTTCATTTCGACTTGTTTCCGGATCGGGAAGACTGATAATTCCCTACGCGTGCCTTAGTCCGGTGATCGAGTTTCATAACTGGAGTAATTCCGGGAAATTTGGCGATGAATCTCATTCGGACACTGAATTCGACCTCCGCTTAAATCTCGGTTCTGAATTCAAGATTAAAAACAGGCTTTCAATCCATGCGGAATTACAGTTGGAGGATGATTATTTCGGATTCCTCGGCGGGGTGAATTTCGGTCAATAGTAATTAAGGGATATCATATTGAATATATTTCAGGCGCTGATTCTGGGAATTGTGCAGGGATTGACCGAATTCCTTCCGGTTTCCAGCTCCGGTCATCTCGTAATCTTCGAACATCTCCTTAATACTACGCTCGAGGATATAAATTTCGATGTTTTCGCTCATGCCGGGACTCTTTTGGCAGTGCTGGTTTTCTATCGAGTCGACCTCATTCGAATTATGGGTAACTTTTTACAGAATCCATTTTCATTTAGAAATAACGATAGGGGAGAGGCTGATAAAAAAGAATTCCCGGGATACTGGGTTTGGCTGATTATTATCGGCACAATACCCGCTGGTGTTTTAGGTATTCTCCTGGAAGACTATATAACATTGGCATTTAAGAGCGTGAATTTGGTTGGATTCGTGCTAATCGGCTGTGGTATAATCCTTCTCTCCACCAGGTTCATACCCAAAAAACGGCGTAAAATCAGCATAATAGACGCAATTCTCATCGGTTTTGCGCAAGCTCTCGCGATGACTCCGGGATTATCTCGATCCGGAATGACGATTTCGATGGGTTTATTCCGCGGCGTTGATCCGGTAAAAG
>WJIR01000221.1 GCA_014730175.1 Candidatus Zixiibacteriota bacterium | reverse complement strand
ATCCCCTCATCCCCTGACCCCTTCTCCCACTGAGTGGGAGAAGGGGAACTTTCGACTGGTCATCGGTGCAAATAATCGAAATATTTTGATCTATCAATCCGTATTTCCCTCTCCCGTTCAGCGGGAGAGGGTGTCCCGCGACGCGCGGGACGGGTGAGGGAGTATTCCTTATTTCCCTCTGCCTGACGAGGGTGAGGGAGGATTCCTCGCAGCCAATTACAAGACGTAGGGTGGGTCGCCGTTGTCAACAAAAGGTAGTAACCAATCACACGCTTTACGTAAAAGTAACCTCTTAAGCTTAATCTATTTGACCCACCATTTTGGAGCAAATCGAATAGGTGGGTCGAATCGAGGATATCTCGCCGGCAATGAAGACAACCAGCAACGAACATCTCTACAGCGTTGCTCATTGCATTGACCCACCCTACGAAAGACTATTTCTCCCCTTCCCTCTCCCTGACGAGGGAGAGGGTGTCCCGCGGAACGCGGGACGGGTGAGGGAGCATTCCTTATTTTTCTCTCCCCCCGATTTTATCGGGGGGAGAGGGTGGATTCGCCGCAGACGAAAACGGGTGAGTGGAACCCGGCCCGCTGTGCTGACCGCAGGAGTAATTCATCGCGCGATTGCGCAAAACGCCGCCTTGCCGCTATTTTTTATCCCTCTTTATCCCGTATTCCCTGATTTTGTTGGTAAGTGTATTACGATGCACACCCAACTCATCCGCCGCTCCGGTTATATTCCAATTATTCCTCTCCAATGACTGCAGGATAAGCTGTCTTTCCGCATCCTTTAACGTGGTAACGCCATTTGGCAGCGCCATTGTTTTTTGACTACCGGTGATAGCTCTCGGTAATGCGTCGGTATCAATCACCAAGCCGTAGCTCAATACCACTGCGCGTTCGATCACATTTTTTAGCTCCCGCACATTACCTGGCCAATGATAGCTCATCAATATATCATGCGCTTCCGATGTAACCCCTTCTATCGCCTTTTTGTATCTTGACGCATACATGTTTATGAAATATTCGCACAGGATTTTGATATCCTCCGCACGCTCCCTTAAAGGCGGGATATGTATCTCGATAGTATTGAGGCGATAAAATAGATCTTGCCGAAAATTACCCTTTTCCACTTCGTCAGATAGGTTGCGATTTGTAGCGGCGATAACTCGCGTATCTATTTCTACGAACTCTTCACTCCCCAGGCGGTTGATGCGGTTTTCCTCTAACGCCCTTAGAAGTTTACTCTGAACTACCTGTGAAACTTCGCCGATCTCATCCAGGAAAAGCGTGCCGCCCGATGCTAATTCAAACCTCCCCATCCGAACTCTATCCGCACCGGTGAACGCTCCCTTTTCATGTCCGAAGAGTTCTGATTCCAGCAGCGTCTCCGGCAATGCTCCGCATGCAACCGGAATAAAAGAGTTATCAGCCCGCGCAGAAGTTTTATGTATCAGACCGGCGATCAATTCCTTGCCCGTTCCCGATTCGCCGGTGATCAGAACGGTGGATTCTACTTGCGCCACACGGTACACCGTGGAAAGCAGTTCCTTTATCTTTGAACTTTCGCCTATGAAATCCGAGGAAAAGGAAGGTTGTTCGATTATTTCCTTCAACCTCCGGTTCTCGGATAGAATCCGGAATCTCTCCCCCGCTTTCTTGATTATTTCTACCAATTCGCCCAGATCTATAGGTTTGTTCAGGTAATCCACCGCTCCGATTTTCATCGCTTCAACCGCGGAAGTAACATCACCGTGAGCGGTAATCATTATCGCAGATATATCGGGGATAGCGCTGCGTACGGCTTTCAATAATTCGATTCCGTCCATCCCCGGAAGTTTTAAATCAAGCAGAGCGATCTCAAATGCTTCCCCCTCAAGAATTTCAACCGCCTGTTCGCCCGAACTTGCAGTCGTTACCCTTAGTCCCTTTTTGCTCAAATAACCCGAAAGCATTTCCCTCTGGGATTCCTCGTCATCTACGATTAACACACGATATGGATACATTTCTCAGTTACCCCTTAGGTAGAGTGATACAAAATTCCGCGCCGCCTTCGGGACGATTTTCAGCGACTATGTCGCCATCGGCATCTTTAATTATCCTGTGGGCAATAGCGAGTCCAAGTCCCGTCCCTCCTCGTTTTTTGCTGACGTACGGTTGGAATATTTTATCTATGATTTCCTCGGGAATACCTTTCCCGGTATCGGAGACTTTTATTTTAATCCGGTTAGAGTCAGATTCCGCAACATTTATGACTATCATATCCCCGCTATCGCAGGCGTCGATAGCGTTTAGAATTAAATTGAGCATCACCTTTTTCATATCCTCAGAATGTAGATTCACCGTAGCGCCGTTTAGAAGATGATACTCCAGATCAACATTCTGCCTATCTGCCTGCGGTTTAACCAGTTGAACCACGGAGCGAATCAACTCATTCAAATCGCTGGTTCCCGGTTGATGAGAGTATCGCGCGAAAAGCAGGAAATCCTCAACTATCTTATTCAGCCGTTTGGTTTCTGAAATTAAATGATGAAGCAATCTCTGAGCATCGGCACCTCCATCCGAGGGGAATTCCTCCCTTAAACGCTGGACTGCGATTGAGATCGCATTCAACGGATTGCGAATTTCGTGCGCCACTCCCGCCGACATATCTCCCAATTCTTTGAGCCGCTGGTCTTTTTTGGCTTGTTCCTGATAACGGCGCAATTGGGTTATATCATAGAACAATGCCAGCCGCGTTGCGGCGTTTTCCTGGGAATCCCCGATGTATGAAGAAATAATGGTAACATTCCTGCGTTCATCATCGCGGTCGAATTCCACTTCCGATGTTCTGGTTCTGTTTTCATTCTTATGCAAGGCGGCGATTATTTCCCTGGGAAGAACGTTTTCGATATTCTTACCGATCACCTGATTCGGTTCACACCCCAATAATTCCTCTCCGGCGGGATTCAAAGCAAGTATCTTACCTTCTCGGTCGAACTCAAGGATGCCGCTGGGTATCTGAGCCAGAACTTTATCGTGAACCTCCTTGGTGTGAGAAAGGCTTTCCGAATACAATGCAGACCGCTGATAAAGATAAAGCGCTCCGATCACCAGAAACGTCAATAATATTAAAATCGCCGTTAGAAGATATATACGGTTTCTGTATTCTGCCGTTAACTCATTATAAAGATGCATTGACAAGCCAAGCCTTAGTATACCATTGAAACTCCCCTGGGAAAAAAACGGGCGTGCTACCTCCAATACTTCCTGATCGTAAAATTCAGTGATTCTGCTGTTGGTTAGAGAATCCTGCAGCGTCTCCTCTAAGAAGGGATCATCAACAATCGCAATCATCCTCTCAACTTTCCGCGAGGCGAAGATAATCCCCTCATAGTTCTGAAGTAAAACATATTCAATGCCCGGTTCGCGACTGATGTTATCGAGCAGGTTTGTTATTGAAAACTCCCGCCATCCGGACACCAGGAATTTGCCGGTTTTGAACATGAAATAACTGAAACCTGCATCATCGACCCCGCTGACCACCGTTATCGCCTCCTCATTCCCCAGTTGCAATTCAAACGTACTGAATTCATTTTCCTCCAAATCGTCCGCCAAATAATCCGCGGAAAGCAGCGAATCGACGATTTCCGAGGACCTGATTCCGAGTTTGCCGAAATATGATGCGAAAACCTCATCGCTTTTAACAACTATGCATCCATCCGCATCCGCCGCCCATACTTCGTTCCCGACATAATCGCTATCAAGGTAACCTCTTTCCCGCGCTTCCTGTAGATTGCTTATACTCCTGATGAAATTATCACGTACCGATTCCCCTAACAGCATCCGGCCCTCGATTATAGTCTTAGCATTGAACACCAGAGATTCCAGTAAGTTAGCCCCGCTGTTTTCCATTACCGCCAGCATACTTTCCTGCCCTCGTTTTAAACCATAAATCGAATGGATTATCATCAACACGGTTAAAAACAGAGCTAAAATAATAAAATATGATAGTCTTAATCGGATAAGGGGTAATTTCTCTTTTTTCTTCATTTTCTCCGCATCGTACTCTTAAATCCCGCCGGTTATCATCCGATACTAAACCCATAAGGAGGGTTCAATGGGCTTACGCATAGATACATCCGGTCTTAACACAGCCTTAGCTATGCTTAACAACTCGGTACAAAGAGCATCAAGAGGCGATATCAATGTGGCTGCCAGAGAGATGACGAATGTTAAGCAAGCTCAAACATCCGCCGAAATCAGCATGAAACTCCTGAAAGAAGCATTCAAAACTCAGGAGCATATTATCGATATTCTCGCCTGATACCCTTCGATTCCGTTTCATTATATCCTACTTAAATTCCCGTGTCAATTTTAAACTAATCCTTATATAATACGTTTGACATCGCCGTTTATTTCCCTAATATTCCTTCAAGGAGGAGATTAAATGACAGCAGAGATAATTGACGGGAAAAAGATCGCTTCGGAAGTTAAGAAGGAGCTAAAAGGGAGAATCGGCAAGCTGATCGATTCGGGTATCGAACCATCATTGATAGCCGTCTTGGTTGGCGATGATCCGGTTTCGAAACAATATGTAAATATGAAACATAAGGCTTGCGCTAAACTGGGCATTAAATCCCGAATCGTAACCCTGCCGGAGTCAACTTCGGAAAGTAAACTGCTGGATCTGATCGGCTATTTTAATCAGGATAACACAGTACATGGGATATTGGTTCAGCTTCCTTTGCCCGATCATATCAACCAACTCAAGATTAATCTTGCGGTGGATGTCAATAAAGATGTCGATGGATTCCATCCGGCTAATCTGGGCAAAATGCTTCTGGGAAAACCGAGCTTTATCCCCGCTACTCCGCTGGGTATCATGGAGTTACTGAATCGTTCCGGGAATAATCCCGAAGGCAAGCATACGGTAATACTGGGGCGTGGGGAGTTGGTCGGAAGGCCGCTGTCAGTTCTGATCTCCCTGAAAAGCAATGGAGCGAACAGTACCGTAACCTTATGTCATTCAGGGACTAAAGAATTGGGGCATTTTACCAAACAAGCTGATATACTGGTCTGTGCAATGGGGAGAGCCGAGATGATAAGCGCTGATATGATAAAACCGGGTGCGGTGGTTATCGATTCCGGCACAACCGCAGTAGATGACTCCACCAGCGAAAAAGGATACCGCATTGCCGGCGATGTTGATTTTGAATCGGCTTCGGAAGTGGCAGGATATATCACACCGGTTCCCGGAGGAGTGGGACCGATGACAATCGCCATGCTTTTGGCGAATACGGTATCAGCGGCAGAGAAACTCGCGGGAAAATCCGATGAACGATAACGCTTTAACTGTCAGCGAATTAACTGACCGCGTCAAGGCGCTGGTCGAGGATACCATCGGCAATATCAACGTAGTTGGCGAAATTTCAAACTATAAACATCATTCTTCAGGGCATCGTTATTTCACCTTGAAAGACGAAAACGCTCAGCTTCGATGCGTCTTCTTTAAATGGAAAGCCGAATCGCTGACATTCCACCCGCAGGACGGTATGAGTGTAATCGCGGCGGGAAAAATGACCGTTTACAAACCACATGGAACATATCAACTTGATGTAAACCGGCTTTTTCCATCGGGAATCGGAGCGCTGGAGATGGCATTCCGGGAACTTAAAGAAAGACTTCTCAAAGAGGGGCTGTTTGAAAAGATTCACAAAAAGCCCCTACCGGAATTCCCTATCAATGTCGGAGTCATTACCTCGCCAACGGGAGCGGCAGTTCGGGATTTTATCCGCACTTTGCACAATCGTTCGCCCTGGATAAATATTATTATCCGCCCCACCCGTGTTCAGGGAGAAGGCGCCGCTGCGGATATCGCCAGAGCAGTAGCAGAATTTAACCGATATTCCGAAATCGATTTGATTGTTATCACCCGCGGCGGCGGTTCGCTGGAGGATTTGTGGGCATTCAACGAGGAAGTTGTCGCCAGGGCGGTTTTTGATTCGGAGATTCCGATTGTCTCCGCTGTGGGGCATGAAGTTGATTTCACTATTTGTGATTTCGTGGCAGATATCCGCGCTGCAACGCCTACAGCCGCAGCGGAATTAATCGCCATAGATAAGAAGATACTGCAGGAGCAGATTTCGCGGATAAAGACAGACTTGCTTAAACTGTTGCTGACATTGATTGAAAGCAAACGATCTCAATTGAAATCAATTGCGACTCACCGCGCTTTTCAAAAACCGCTGTCGCTTTTCGAGCAATATTCAATAAAACTGGATCATCTGAACGAAAAACTTGATAATTCGGTGAAAGATGTGTTAAATTCACATAAAGTTAAGCTGACTCATCTGCAGCGGGAGTTGAACTCGGTTTCGCCTGATAACGTCCTCCGCCGCGGATACAGTATTTGCACAACGGAGAAAGATGAAGTTGTCAAAGACTCCGAGCAGCTTAGAAAAGGTGACAGAATAAAATTAAAATTCGCTTCCGGCGGCGCAGATAGCGAGGTCAGCGAAACGTATAACTAACCATTAGGTTGTGAAATCTTCAGGATTTCGACAAGCGTAGCCGAAGGCTTGTCCTTTGGAATAGAAGTACGTCTGGTTCCCCCGATAAATCGGGGCAGGCTGGAGCGAAGTGTAGAAACCCAACATCCGAAAATGACGAGGTTAATGATTTGTCGGGTTTCTCACTCAAAATGTTCGTTCAGAACCCGACCTACCGGTTAACCGTCAGTAATGATTCAACAAAGTAGGTCGGGTTCCGAGCGAATTAAATGAGCGAGAAACCCGACATCATGACACATAATGCAATGAACACCGAAATACAAAACACCGAAAAACTATATTACTCCATCAGCGAAGTCGCTGAAATGACCGGCTTGGAAGCCCACGTCCTCCGTTTCTGGGAAAAAGAATTCCCTCAGCTTCGCCCTAAGAAAAACCGTTCCGGTAATAGAATTTACCAGGCGAAGGATATCGAAATAATCAGCACCATCAAGAAACTTCTTTATGATGATGGTTACACAATCCAGGGGGCACGTAATATGATAAAGAAAAACAGCGATAACAATGACCTAAACGCCGAAGATATGAAAAAGCTCATTAAGGAAATAAAGGGGGATCTGGAGGATTTGCTGAAACTTTTTCCTTGATTTTAAGATGGCGTCGATATTTATTGTAAATCCCTCATAGACAGTGTCGGGGAGTGGCGCAGCCTGGTTAGCGCGCATGCTTGGGGTGCATGAGGTCGGCAGTTCAAATCTGCTCTCCCCGACCATTGATATAAACGAGATATTGGGCAAACCTTTATGTTATTATACATTCTAATATACTCAATAGCACGTGGCAAGTATTGCCATTTTAGATTCCTGCTTGTACTATGAAGCTAATCTCAAGTTTAAAAATTGAGGGATTTAGGTCTATCTATGACAGCGGTAGCGCTCTAAATACTTTGGACAATTTCTGTTCGTTTGCGGGATTAAATAATTCTGGCAAATCTAATGTTCTAAGAGCGCTTAATGCTTTTTTTACAGATTTCACGGATCCGGGCATCGAAATAAATTTCACCAATGATTATAACCGGCATCTACTGCACAGCAAGAAAAAGAATAAATGCATTAGTATATCAGTTCATTTTAGTCTGCCAGATTTTTTCAGATTTAGAAAAGGACTTGAAGCGGTTAGGCGGCTACTCGGAAGGGAATTCATTATAACAAAAAGATGGGTAAGAGCCTCTCGCATACCTATCTACTAT
>WJIR01000220.1 GCA_014730175.1 Candidatus Zixiibacteriota bacterium | reverse complement strand
GTTCTTGAGGGAATAGAGCTCAGAGGGAAGCCTTATTTTTTTCATTGAAATCTTTTCAATTTATTAATGTAATGTCAGGGGGTAAATCCCCTGACCTACTCATGTTGGTTACTTCGACGGTAGGTCAGCGGGCTTGCCCCCGACATGGATTCGGGAGGAATCCATATGCTACATCCTGAACACACCATACTTCTGATCCGGGATATCGGCGTTGAGGGACATCGCGATCCCCAGTCCCAACAGGTCGCGGGTTTCCGCCGGATCGATTACGCCATCATCCCATAATCGCGCAGTGGAATAATACGGCGATGCTTCCTGTTCGTATTTATCCAGAATCGGTTTCCGGATTTCATCTATCTTTTCCTGGGTCAGCTTCTTGCCGGCTTTTTCTAACTGCTTGACCTTGACAGTCGCCAGAACATCAGCGGCCTGCTCGCCGCCCATAACGCAAATCTTAGCGTTAGGCCACATCCACAACAGGCGAGGACCATACGCCCTGCCGCACATACCATAGTTACCCGCCCCGTAGGAACCGCCGACTATTACCGTAAGCTTGGGTACGTCGGCATTGGCAACCGCATGCACCATCTTGGCTCCATCCCGTGCGATACCGCCATGTTCATACTGCCTGCCAACAATAAATCCGGTGATATTCTGAAGGAAAACAAGAGGAATTTTGCGGATGGTGCAGAGTTCGATAAAATGCGCCGCTTTCATCGATGATTCCGAAAACAGCACACCATTGTTACCGAGTATCCCCACCGGATAGCCATGAATACGCGCGAATCCGGTGACGATAGTTTGACCGTAAAGCTCTTTGAACTCCTGGAAACGGGAACCATCGACGATACGCGCAATCACCTCGCGGATATCATACGGCTTGCGCACATCGGGCGGAACCACGCCGTAAATCTCTTCCGGATCGTAGTAAGGATCTTCCGGCTCATCCCGGTTAAGCTCGAATTTCTTTTCTTTAACAACATTCTCGATAATGTTGCGGGTGATCTTGATTGCATCCTCATCGTTAAGCGCATAATGGTCAGCTACGCCGGAAATACGGCAATGTACATCGGCGCCGCCCAATTCTTCGTCAGTAACCTCTTCACCGGTGGCAGCCTTAACCAGCGGAGGACCGCCGATGAAAATGGTTCCCTGCTGGCGCACGATGACGGTTTCATCGCTCATAGCGGGAACGTAAGCTCCGCCAGCGGTGCAAGAACCCATCACCACAGCAACCTGAGGGATCCCCATCGCAGATAAACGCGCCTGGTTATAGAAAATCCGCCCGAAATGCTCCTTATCCGGAAATGTCCCCGACTGGTAGGGAAGGAATATACCGCCGGAATCGACCAGGTAAACGCAAGGAAGACGGTTTTCCATCGCAACTTCCTGAGCGCGGACATGCTTCTTGATGGTCATCGGGAAATAAGTGCCGCCCTTGACCGTGGCGTCATTAGCAACCACTAAGACCTCACGACCGTGAACGACGCCGACGCCGGTGACCATACCCGCTGCCGGCGCCTGGTTTTCGTACATATCGTAGCCGGCAAGCGGCGACAGTTCCAGAAATGGGGTATTCTTGTCGAATAACTTCTCCAATCTGTCTCTGACCAACAGCTTTTTGCGCTCAACATGCCTCGTGCGTGATTTTTCAGGTCCTCCCAGCTTTACCTGTCCTAATCTTTCTCTGAGGGTGGCGATACTGTTTTTCATCGCCTCCTGATTTTGTTTGAACTCGGATGATGAAGTATCGATCTTGCTTTCGATTCTATACATAACCTTCTCTCGCTTGATTCGAATTATATTAAAGAGCCATTTTAATGATAATTTGCCATGAAGTCAATAATTCTGAAAGGGGGGTGCATTATATTTAAGTCAATAAAATGTCAAGCCTCGATTGGGCTTGGACTACATTTATACATTACTGCCATACACAGACGGTTAAAAAAATCGTCGGGTGCTGCCACCCAACGACACATTATGATGGGTTAAATTCATGTAGGCATAAGTGCATTTACTGAAAACGATGTCGGGTTTTTCCCCCGTTAAAGCGGGATCAGAATAGGACCTACGAACAGACATTCGCGCCAGATGCATACAAGCCTTCGGCTTGGGATTAGTGGCATCCATTAATTATCTGGACTAAGTCTTAACCACTTTTTAATTTGACTATCATTACCGTCAGGGATATATTGGCGTTTTTGTCAGCGGAGGTGTTTGTTGAAAAGAACCAAACCGGTAGTCGATTTAGCTTTAGCCAAAGAACACGGGCTCAATGCTTATGAATACAAACGGATACTAAAAATACTGGGGCGCACACCAACCTATACTGAACTGGGTATATTCTCGGTGATGTGGTCGGAGCATTGCAGTTATAAGAACTCGATCAAACTGCTTAAGACGCTTCCGAGGAGCGGCGGTCGGCTGTTAGTTGGCGCTGGCGAAGAGAATGCCGGCGCGGTCGATATCGGTGACGGCTTGGCTGTGGTTTTCAAAATCGAATCACACAATCATCCTTCGGCGATCGAACCATACCAGGGCGCCGCTACCGGTGTAGGAGGTATCCTTCGTGATATTTTCACCATGGGAGCCCGGCCAATCGCTTCGCTGAACTCCCTTCGTTTCGGTCTGCTGAGCAAGGGACGCACCCGTTACCTTCTGGATGGCGTGGTGCGAGGTATCGGCGGTTATGGTAACTGTTTCGGTGTTCCCACTGTAGGCGGCGAGATTTATTTCGAGGACAGTTACAGCGGGAATCCGTTGGTTAATGCTATGGCGGCGGGAGTTGTCAAGACGGATAAGATGGCGTCGGCGACCGCCAAAGGTGACGGCTGCAAAGTGCTGGTAGTCGGTTCCGCTACCGGACGTGATGGAATTCATGGCGCTACCTTCGCTTCCGAGGAGTTAACCGAGGAGTCCGAGTCGCGTCGCCCCGCGGTGCAGATCGGCGATCCGTTCACCGAGAAATCTCTTTTGGAAGCCACCCTGGAGATAATCGATGAGAATCTGATCGTCGGTATCCAGGATATGGGCGCCGCCGGGATTACCTGTTCATCGGCGGAGATGTCCGCACATGGCAACTCCGGCATGGAACTTCAGCTCGATAAAGTACCTGTACGCGAAGAGGGCATGACACCATACGAAATCATGCTTTCGGAGTCTCAGGAGCGGATGCTGGTGGTGGCTAAAAAAGGAAAGGTGAAAAGGATTCAGGAGATTTTCCGAAAATGGGATCTGCATTCGGCGGTGATCGGGAAGGTTACTGATGAGAAACTACTGGTAGTTAAAAAAGGGCGTAAGACGTTTGCCGAAATTCCGCCGGAAGTATTAGCTCTTGGAGGCGGGACGCCGGTTTACACGCGCGAGAAGCAAAAGCCAAATGAAGTTACCGAACTGAACAGATCCGAGCCGCGGGTTCCTGAACCGGATGATTATAACCAGGCGCTCCTCACGCTTCTATCATCCCCTAATATCTGCTCCAAGCGATGGGTGTATGAGCAATACGATTACCAGGTGCGCACCAATACCGTTATCGGTCCCGGAGGTGATGCGGCGGTATTGCGTATCCGAAAGACTAACAAGGCGATTGCGCTTTCCACCGACTGCAACGGACTTTACTGCCATATAAATCCTTACGTGGGAGCGCAAATGGCGGTTGCCGAAGCGGCGCGCAACGTGGTCTGCACCGGCGCTGAACCGGTGGCTATCACCAACTGCCTTAATTTCGGCAATCCCTATGATCCTGAAGTTTACTGGTATTTCTCCGAGTGCGTAAAAGGGATGGGCAAAGCCTGCCGCGCATTTAATACTCCGGTTACCGGCGGTAACGTCAGCTTTTACAACGAAAGCGCTGAATCGGCAGTCTATCCGACTCCGACAATAGGAATGCTCGGCCTGATCGACGATGTCTGCCTGATAACCGACTCATATTTCAGAGATAAAGGCGACCATATTTTTCTGATAGGCGAACTGAGTAGCCAGGTCGGCGGAAGCGAATACCTCAAAGTAATCCATAATAAAATCAGCGGCCCTCTTCCGAATTTCGACATAAAATTCGAGAAGCGTTTGCAGAAGTTCGTACTGGAGGCTATCCGGCACAGCCTGGTAAAATCTGCGCACGACATTTCCGAAGGTGGATTAGCGGTTGCATTGGCAGAATGCTGTATCGGTCGCCCGGAAAATCCGATCGGCTGCGATATCGATTTTATCGATAGACGCAGGCAGGATAAACTCCTATTCTCGGAAGCACCCTCGCGAGTGATAGTCAGTTGTTCCGAAGAAAATATCGAGGAAATGGAACGCCTGGCACACAAATCTAAGATACCGCTTCAATTAATCGGCACCGTAGGCGGAAAACGTATGCAAATCAACGACCGCATCTCAATCCCTGTAACCAAACTCCAAAAAGAATACGAATCCGGGTTGCCGAGGTTGATGAAATAGTGCGGAAGTTCCCATTATGGGAATGTATTTTCTTGACGAAAATAGGCGGATATCAGAGATGATTTGAAAATTTGATTGAAACTCGAATCAAAACAACTACCTTCAGCCAACATCCTGTCGTACATTAACATAATTCAAATCCTATTTGACTTATCCTTACTAATCCGCTATATCAAATATAGCGAAATAAACATTTCATAGTCCTGATAATCCCGTGAAATAATACTTTAGAAGTTAGATTTTAATAATATTTGTAAAACACTATAAATCCCCTTAGAAATCAGCAACCGCATCTCCCTCCCTGTAGCTAAATCAGTAAAGGCTTATGAGACTGGGGTACCGAGGGTGGTGTAGGGACACCAATATGCAACAAAAAGCGATTAGCTGTATCTCAGCTTATTACATCTTTTTTGCCTGGCGGGATAAGCGACCATCTGATTCGGGATAGATTTTCATCAGGAATTGGTTTCCTAAACACAAACAAATGCTCATGCATAATCAGATAAAAATTGTACCTTTTGACGTTAGCATTCCAGTATTTCGAGGACATGCAATTATGTTGTAGTTTTATGATATCTTCTTTTAGAACGAAGCCATTTTGGAGAAACTTCTGCATTACTAAGTACGCTAACGGAACGTAATGCTGTCCTTTCCGCGTATCCCCTACCAATATGGCACAATGTTTGTCTGGCTTTAATACTCTATGCAATTCCCGAATAGCCGTTTCTAATTCATGGCAGAATTTCTGGGGACTTGAAATATTCGATAGATCTCCTTCGATCCTCTCGGAAG
>WJIR01000219.1 GCA_014730175.1 Candidatus Zixiibacteriota bacterium | reverse complement strand
GTATTTAATCGAAGTTCAGGAAAGTATCATCAAGAATCGTGAGAATTTCCAGCAACGGCAGGACACAGGAGAGAATCAACAGCCGGGTATGCCCAGAAGGCCTCAACAGGATCCCTTCTATGAATACTCCGTTAACTTGCTAATTGATAACAGTAAACTCGAAAAACGTCCGACAATAACTGAGGTTAATCCTAATTTCAAGAATATTTTCGGTTCCATAGAGAGGATGATAGACAGACAGGGATTCTGGCGTACCGATTTCACGCGTTTGAAACCGGGAGCTTTGCATCGCGCCAACGGCGGATTCCTCGTCCTGGATGCATTCGATACATTGATCGAGCCCGGAGTCTGGCAGGGTCTAAAGAGAACTCTACGCTCCGGCAAACTGGAGATTCAAGCTTATGATCCGGTCTTCCTATACAGCAGCAGCGCAATGAAACCACAGCCGGTGGAGATCGACCTTAAAGTGATCCTGATCGGTATGCCGGAGATATACTATCTGTTATACAAACTGGATCCGATTTTCACCAAGATATTCAAAGTCAAAGCCGATTTCGATACGGTAATGGACCATAACGATACTAATCTTGCCAACTACAACCAGATAGCCCGAAGGATGGTGGAAGACCACAACCTGCTTCCTTTCGATCGCGACGGCGTCGGCGCATTGGTTGAATACGGCGTTCGGTTGGCGGGAAGGAAAAACAAGCTGAGTACCAGGTTCAACCTTATAGCGGACGTTATGAGGGAAGCGGATCATTGGGCGAGAAAAGACAACAGCGAATCGGTCAAGGAACAGCACGTAGATAAAGCGATCGATGAATGGATTCGCCGTGTTTCGCTTGTGGAAGATAAAATCGATGAGTTGATCGAACAGAATACCCTTCTGATAGATACCGAAGGGAAAGTCGTCGGGCAGATTAACGGCCTGTCAGTTTATAACCTCGGGGAATACATGTTCGGCAAGCCGACCAGGATCACGGCGCGTACTTCGGTCGGATCCAAAGGAATCATCAACATCGAGAAAGAAGCGCAGCTTTCCGGTTCCACCCACAGCAAAGGGGTGATGATAATCAGCGGTTATCTTCAGAGTAAATTCGCTCAGAACCGTCCCTTATCCATGAACGCCCATCTTTGCTTCGAGCAATCATACGGCGGAGTTGACGGCGACAGCGCATCTTCCACCGAAATCTATGCCATTCTTTCATCTCTTGCAGAGGTGCCTATCAGGCAGGATATCGCGGTCACCGGAAGCGTCAATCAGTTGGGCAGAGTTCAGGCTATCGGTGGTGTCAATCAAAAAGTCGAAGGTTTCTTCAAGATCTGTCGGGAGAAAGGATTCACCGGAGAACAGGGTGTAATGATACCGAAATCGAACGTACCTGAGCTGATGCTGCGCAAAGAAGTGGTACAAGCAGTAAAGGATGGCAAATTCAGTATTTACTCGGTGGAGACTATCGAAGAGGGCGTGGAGATTCTTACGGGAATGAAAGCCGGAGAACAGAAAAAGGACGGCAGCTATCCCAAAGGCACCCTATTCCATCTCGTTGAGCAGAGGTTGGAGCAATACGCGCAGGTTTATAAGAAATATACAGGCGAGCATTCGGATTGATACTTTTAAATCGGAGTAACTATCCGGACTCCATTGTAACAATTCAAAAATAATATGGCGTCAGGTCGGCCGACCTGGCGCCTTTTTCGTCGGCTGATCCCGATGAAATCCCGCATTCTGCGGGATGCAGTCGGGGCAATGACAGCCTTAGCCCGTATAATTCATAAAAGCCAGTAAACCGTAGCCGAAGGCTTGTCCTTCGGGCAGATTGATGACAAAGTAGGATAAGGTATTTGAGACCCCGGACTTCAGTCCGGGGAGTTTCACAGCTTTTAATAACCGAGGACTTCAGTCCTCATAACATCTTAAACAGCAGCATGATCCAAGACGGGTTAAAACCCGTCGTTATTAAAAATAGTGATCCTCCCCACGTTGAAACGTGGGGTCTCGTTTGAACCTTTCGACACACTGGTTTTGTCAACCTCCTTGGCGGGTTTACGCGCCTCCGGTGTCAAAGTTTGACGTCGCTTGCATAAATCAGCAGACTGATCCTATTTCCGCTCCTGCTTATTTCTCCAGCTATCGATTATATCTCTGAACTTGTCATCTATATGGTGCAGGAACCATTCATCAATAATTGACTTCTTGAATCGCCATTCCTTGCCGATTTTCGCCGCAGGTATCTTTTTCTCCTGTGCCCAGGTGTAGATTGTTTGAGGTTTGAGCTTGAGGTAGTTTGCCACCTCTTCCAGTGTCATTATGTCGTTTTCCATTTTTACTTGTCCTCGAACATTTTGTCGAAGTCAAATTCCGGAATGGAATCCGATTCACCCTTTATGTTTTGTTTAAGCTCTTGCGAGTCAATTTTTTTATCATTTCTTTTCCCTGTTAGTTGTTCATAAGAATAAATAAGCGCTGTGTAAAAATTCCCTTCGTACTTCCTGAATAGTCGATAAGGTTCTCCTTCATCCCCCATAAAGGGACGCAAATTCCATGCTAACTGAATCCCCACAAAGGCAAGAATTATCACCCAGAAACGGAATACCACCACTCCGGTATGCGGATATATATTTTCTTTTTCGCAGGATATTTTTAGCGCGTCCACTACCGATTTCATCCCGAATATCCCCGACAGTATAAAAATCGAGATATGCAGCAACTGGAGGAAGTAATAATTACCTCCGGTGAGCAGGAAAAAAATCACAATGGGCGCAAATGATACCATGATCGATAATGTCAATACAAAACCGGATAAAATGATCGATATCATTTGCGTCAACCTCAACTGCGAGCCCAGCACATACTGGATAATGAAAAAGGCGGGAAAACAGATTATCAGCGCCAGAGAAAACAATGCAGGCACCTTGATACCGGCGGTAATAGCCTGCCTGAAACTATGAAAACTGCCCATCACCACGCCGTAAATAAAGGAGAAGATATTCAGTAATATATATAGCGAAAGTATCCGGCTTAAAGGATTTTCCTCTTTGATAAGCCTATTAAAATATCCTTCCCGATCCCTCAATGTGGGCAGGAAACGAAATGAAAACAGCTTTTTGGGTACCATAATTCCACCTCCGTTACGAAATTTCTATTGTAATATAGATATATATTACTGTATTGTCAAGTTATTTATTGTTTATTATGGTATATTATTATATATTATATTTTAAGGCTGTGGGTAATTCGCGATGTATAAGTGACCGGCGGCAAGATACACCAATATCAGGTGTGATTTGCAAACAAAAAAATACCGCCGGCAAACACCGACGGTTTTTCTGTTCAATTATAGGAGCATTTAGAGAGGTTTGTACTCCTCCACACACTTTATATTCATGGTTTCCAGCTCATCCAGGGTAGGGTTGTAAACCTCGGGTACATTGGGAATATGGACGCCCTTCAGGCTGATTTTCCCCTCCAGAATCAATTTTGTAGCCACCGCCGCCGGTAAGCTGACGGTTCGGGACATGGAGGAATCACCTCCGGGAATCCCGAAATCAACCAGTGTTGAAGTTATATTCTGCTTTTTCCCATCGGAATGCTGGGCGATAAAATCATGGAAAAGCACAATCATGTCCCGCTCACCTTCACGGTAAGGCATTTTCTCCAGCATGATATCGGCAAGGAAATCCAGCGCGCAATTGCTGCTTTCGGAGAGCGGAGTGATGCTAAACAGGCCCAGCCATTCCAATCTCTCGATTACATCGGAATCGGGAGAGATATTCAGGAATTCTGCGGTTGCTTCCTTAACATTCTCCGATTCGCCCCCTACCAACATAGCGGTGAACTCGCCGTAGGTCTTGCCTTTGGCGTCGGGTTTTTCTTCTTCGCTGAGATAACCTAAATCCGCTATCGCCTTCAAAGTATCGCACCAGCCGATATTCCTGAAAGTCCCCCTGTACATAGTCTCCGCATTCTGTATTCCATACGTGTCGATATATGGGACCGAATCACGATTGGGATACGCCTCCAGTTCTCCCACTCCCTCGATTTCGCGATGATGATAATGGGTGAAAAGTTCTTTGCCGGGGACGAAAACCTCTTTACTTTCTTGCAGGTAGCGTCCGTTATTACTACCGGCCATCACGACTCCGCGAGGACTCCATGAGAATTTGTACCCGAACGGATTATCATTAGCTTCGGGAGCCGGCAGACCTCCGCAATAACTGCGGAACGAGACTATTTTGCCGCCCTTGGATTTAACATCATCGATAATCCTCATTGCGGACATGTGGTCGATTCCGGGATCCAATCCGATTTCATTCAGGATTAGAATTCCGGCATCCTTTGCCGCTTGATCCAGCTCAGCCATCGGTTTGCTGACATAAGAGGTTGTAACCATGTTTTTCTTATGCTTGATGCACATTTTGGCGATCTTTACATGGTGAGTATACGGAACCAGACTTATGGTCAGATCGTGGCTGAAAACCAATTTCTCCAGTTCGGCTTCATCAATCACGTTTAATGGCAATGCCTTACCATCGGGATGTTCATCGATCAAGTTGACAGCCTTGCTGACAGTGCGGCTGGCAACAGTTACTTTGAAATCGGGATGGTCAAGTAGGTAGCGTACTAACGGTTTGGCAACTAATCCGGCTCCTAAAACAAGGATATTTTTCATCTCATTGTCCTCTAATATTATCTATCATTATAGTTTGTGCTTTTTTTCTCAAGCTTTTATAAAAAAATCGGGCATTTTTAGCCAATATTTACTCTATGAATTCTTTCATATAATCGTATTTCGGCGTAAATTGCCCCTTGTAAAGAATGGTTGCATTTTTAATTTCATCCGGGAGTCCGCTCTCATCGAACGATTTGGCGAAATCCGCATCTATAATACCGGGCACAAATGGGCTTAACGCCTGGCTGAATTCGATACTGGACTCTTTGGGCAGCTCGCAAGGGAGATTATCAACAGCCATGATTACCGGTCCCTTACCGGTAAAGGCATCGACAATCCTGTCTTTATCCACATCGTAAAGATACGCCGGCTTGTCCGGATGAGTAGCTTTAAGAGTCATCTCTATGGAACCCTCGATATCACAACTGATATCGCCGATTACCTTCAGGCGTGGATTCTCGTCCGAATAATGCTTATGAGCGTATTGCTTGGTGATGAGTCTCGGATACATAGTATCCCAAAATATGCAGTTAACCAGGATGGTTAGTTTGGGAATATACTTCTCGAATTGCGAACGATATTTCTCGGGATAGTGATAATAATCCAGCAGCTCGAATTCCTGCGTGCCGTCGACAGGTTCTACCAGATGTTCTTCTTTAAACACCACTTTGTACAGGTGACCCCCGTGAGATTCGGGATTATCGAATAGCGCCCCCAGATCCTCCGGAGCAACCTCCTTGTGTGGTAACAGGTCGAATATCTCCTGCGCTCCCAACGAAACATTTCCATAACCGGCAAATCCGACCACCAGAGGGCGTAAAGAAGTCGGTATCCCATTCTTGCTTATTGATTTACCGATCTCGGATATATGCTTTATGGCGCTTTCGAGATCCCCGTAATGATATGCCTGACGGATTTCGGCAAATGGGTTATCTAACGCTTCAGCGCTCAACCGCTGTCCGAATGCCCACAAGGTATCGATCATTCCCGCCAATCCGGCGAACCGTCCGAAAAATATCAAGCGACGATTCTGGTTATCGGTAACCGTCTCGTAATCAATAAGATTACATTTCAGTTCGATTAACCTTCTCAGCATGGACATATTGTAATCCTGTCCCTTAATAGTATGGGAGAAAAACATATACGTGCGCCCGGGTAGCAGAAATTCTTCCGGGATCTCTTTTACCGCAAAAACCACGGGGCAATCCGATAAATCATCGTTCACTACAGCGCCGGCTTTTTCGTATTCTGAATCCGGGAAGGTTCTGATCTCGGATGGCTGCACAATAAACTTGGCGCCCGTCTTCTTTATAATATTCCGCATATCAGCCGGGATAATCGGCACCCTGGCTTCAAACTCGTTCTTATCTTCTCTCCTTATTCCAACCGGGCTGTTCATTTACACCTCATTTTAGATTAGCTGAAACAAGCATCATTCATCTTTTCCGCGCAGCAGCGGAAAATGAAATCACTTTATGTTATCTCTACGTTTAAATTAAGCCGTTATAATAACATTTTAAAAAATTTTAGCAACAAGCATTTGCATAAAATCCACAACTTTTTTCGGATAATTTTGTGAGTTTGCTGATTTAAGTTAGTTGAGAGTGTTAACAAAACCTGTTATTAAGCGATGTCACCAATTAGTACGCAGACAAGAATTTCTGCGCTCCCGCAGCAAACATCAACGCTTGCACACCCGATATGAGCCAGTCGGTAGCTTACTCGCCATAAATGGATAAATTGAAGATACGTATTCTATAATGAGTCCTTGCTTTCTGCTTCCGAATCAACTTCCTTAACGGCATGGCTTCTTTCAACTTAAAAAAACTCCGCAATGATTCTGTAACAATTTTTGGAGCTTGCCTGCAAGCGGTGGATCCTCATAAGTTAGTTCGTGATAGTTTAGTTTTAGATAATGAAATCCTAAGAGC
>WJIR01000218.1 GCA_014730175.1 Candidatus Zixiibacteriota bacterium | reverse complement strand
CTCCCGGGCGCTCCGGTAGTCTCAGAAGTTCGAATTTACCATTTTGGGCATTGTGGAAACTCTCTATCGATGGCGTTGCCGACCCCATTATCACCGGCACTTTTTCGATCTTACCCCTCATCAGCGCCACATCCCGCGCATTGTACCTGGGCGCGGGAGATTCCTGCTTGTACGAATGATCCTGCTCCTCATCTACCACGATAAGGCTGAGATTCGGGATCGGAACGAACACCGATGAACGAGGACCTAAGACGATCTTGCCGATCCCGCGCCTCGCCCTCTCCCATCTTCGCAGCCTCTGCGCAGGCGTAAGACGGCTATGCAGCACCACCACATTATCCCCGAATATATCGGTGAAACGTTTCTGCATCACCGGCGTTAGCGATATCTCCGGAACCATGATAAGAACCGATCTGCCCTCGCGTAAAAGCCTCCGCATTATCTCGATATACACCAGCGTCTTACCGGAGCCGGTAACGCCGAACAGCAGGTAATTTCTGATTGATTTCTGTCCGATATCGTGGAGTATCCCATCGATTGCCGCCTGCTGGGAATCATTCGGCGCCAGGTTTTGCCCGGCGATCTCCAAATCGGGTATCTCCGTATCTTTCAGCAGCCGGATACGTTTGTATGAAACGTGATAATCGCCGCTTTGCACCCCCGCCTTTATCCGCCGGATATCGGTCTCGAAAGGAAACTGCTCCGGTATCTCCGATGCCGCAAGCTTGCTTTTATCATCGAGCTGCAGATAGCATTCCGGAAGCGACATCAGCTTTGACGGCAGCGCCGCTTGAAAACATTCCGCCAACCCGCATATATAGTAATCAGACACCCATTTAACCAGCTCGATAAACGACTCGCCGATAACCGGAACCGGTTCCTTAAATGAGATAATCTCCTTGATCCGTGTCACTTCGGTTTCCGGCTGCGTGCCGATGACGAATCCGGTATGCTTGCGGTCTTTAACCGGAACCGTCACCCGCATCCCGACTTCCAGCCACCCCGATAACTTCTCCGGAATACTGTAAGTAAAGGGACTAACCGGCACCTGCGGTATAACTACATCAGCGAACATAACATCTTATAATATATGCAATAGATTGCAGACATGTAAAGGGTATACATAAAGTATACATATTATTTGGGGAAATCGCTTCGACTGTGTCATAAAGATAGTCAAATGTAGCAATTAACCATCCACCGCACGTAACTTATCCTTTTATAAATTTTCATTGAGTTAGTTCAAGCATCAAGAATCATCACTTCTCGGCCTAAACTCCAAATTCAATTTCTCTTTTAGGTAGTCTTTTAGTACGAAAACTTCTATCTTATGAGCTTTTCTCGGATTGTCTAAGAAATACTTTGTATAATTTCCGCTATCGGGTGTGGAAATAACCATTTTCCTTTGCTCGCCATTTATATCATCCAATAACTCTCCATGTTTAATTTTAGTATCCCAACATACTATACTATGAAGATTCGCAAATGAATGATTAAAATCATGGGTTAAGAAATGTTTGAATTCTATATATCTTAGTTCATTTCTACTTATTGGAGTATTATTTTTCTCCTTCGCCAGGACGTCAATCCCAACATACGTATCGTAGTCGACGATCTCAAAAGGAAATAAATCAGGCTGCATAAGACTCAGTTTCACAACAATAGAATAGACTCCAATTTCCCTCCTTGGTTCAACAAATTCATGTTCTTTGAATATCGCAACATTTGCCAGAAGACACTGCCTTATTCTCTTTTCATAGTCCTTTTTTTCTTTTTCAGATGATCGAAATCCCTCCGCTTCCTCCTCCAACCATTCCATTTCACGCCATTCATCGCTTTCCCTTAATGACTTGTATATTTTCCCTATTTCATTTCGTATATCTTGGAGTATCTCCGACGGAGTGTTTTCAATGGAACTTCTATTTGCTGTTAATCGAAAATCCTGACAATTAAAAAATGCATGCAATTTTGTATATTCCGATCCTTTGCTTATCACCCATTCGTTTTTCCTTTGAATTGGAATGAAATCTTTACAAAGCCACAATCCATATCTCTCCTGTACCGTATATGCCCCTTTTGGCGCTTGATAACCTTTTCTTCGTAGCATCGGGTTATAGGCTTGCTTGATTCGATTTCCCTCAATTGATATAATCATATCATAGCGTATTTCTGGAAAGTTCTCCAGATGTCCTGATTTCGTTATATGTTTACAAAAATACCGGGGGGCATCCACAAGGTGTATATCAAGCAATTCACTCATTGCTTTACTCTCATCGGGAAACACGTGCCCCAATTGTAGAACTTCACCTTGGTTTCTATTCAAGCCTTGTAAGTATAATGTAACATTACGCGTGTTCTCATTAACCATGTGCTCGAAGCTACCGAATTTCGTGAACCATAGAATATGGTCTTTTAGAATTTCATGTGTGAACTTCTCCCGCCTGTTATTAAAGTATTTTAGAATCGTTATTTCAGTTCCCATTTTGTTAGAATCTGATTCTCCTACTTCAACATTTACTTCGGGAATTTCCCTACGATACAATTTTCTATAGGGCTCTTCCATCCTCGCTACAAATGATTTGCTCTGTTTATAGGTTTTGACCTCCACAAGAGAACTATTAAAATATACTTTTGTACCGTGTCCTTTTTCACCTATCGACTTCTTGCAACATCTTCTTGTTGAATTACCGAGATCGAAGAATGATTGTAACTCAATTAAATCCATTCCTTCCCCATCATCATTTAGCCTAATCCGCAATACCCTCTCGCCATCGTCTTCAATCATGTCAAAGAGTATTTCAATTTTCTCCGCATTTGCATCGAATGCATTGCTTATCGCCTCTCTAACAATATCTAATGGATTTGCGAAGTCATTTGAAATTTCAATAAATTCTTGAGTTTCATCTACTTTAGGTATTATTGTATGATGATACATGTTCCCTCCTCTTCTAATATATCAGAAGTAGTTATTATTGGCATCCAGAATCTATTCGGTATTTTTGCTAGTTAATTAGCATGAGTTTACAGCGTTGCGCAAGTAAAAAGAACAAAATGGGTGCACTATACAATATTTTTAATTACGATTAAACTTCCTATTCACCCGCGTCGCCGCATACGCCGCGCCGAAGCCGTTGTCGATATTGACTACCGTTACTCCCGATGCGCAGGCGTTCAGCATTCCCAAAAGCGCCGTAAGCCCTTGAAACGAAGTGCCATAGCCTACCGAGGTGGGAACCGCTATCACCGGCCGGTCAACCAATCCCGCTACTATCGATGGCAATGCTCCTTCCATTCCGGCAACCGCGATTATTACGGTGGCGGCTTTGAGTATCTCGGTATGCTCCATCAAGCGATGCAGCCCGGCTACACCCACATCGTAAATCCTATGCACCTCGTTCCCCATAACTTCGGCGGTCAATGCCGCCTCCTCCGCCACCGGCATATCCGATGTTCCCGCGCTGACTATCAGGATTTTCCCGACTCCCTTGAGCTCCTTATCCCGATGAATATACGCCATTCTCGCGGTCGGGTTGTATTCGATTTCCGAGCTAAGCTGTTTGAGCGCCTCCCATTGCTCTGGCGATATCCTTGATGCTATCACGTTATCATGTTTCTCCATCAGCGACGAGAAAATCTCTTTCAGCTGCTCAACCGTTTTCCCCGGGCAGTAAATCACTTCGGAGAAACCGCAGCGTCTTTCCCGGTCATAGTCGGGATTGCTATGAGGGATTCTGTCTGGCATTATATCTTACCTCCTGCATCACTTCGCGGATCGATACTCCGTTTGCGGCGGCTATCTTTTTGCATGCGTCATATTCCGGCACAATTTCCACGCCGTTGGGACGATTGATTTTCTTTGCGGCAACTTCGCCCCATCTGGTGGAAACCGTAACCGACTCCCGCGGGAGTATGAACCGTTTCGCCTCGTTACTTCGCGCGCCGATGGTGCTGGAATGCGAAAAAAGCGTATTTGCAATCTCGTGGTCGATTCCTTTGGGAGCGACAACAGTCAGCCGGAATCCGGGGCGCCCTTTTTTCATCTGAATCTGCTCCAGCGTAACATCGCAAACGCCTTTGATTCTCAACTCATCCATAAGCGCGGCAATAACTTCCGGATTTTCATCATCAATATCGGTTTCGATAATATCCACCACCTTGCGGCTGCTTTGCTCGTCAAGTTCTATTTCCATGATGCGCAACCCGTTAATCCTTGCCTCCAATTTTCGGCTACCGATTCCATACCCGACCTTTTTAATGACAAATGGATATCCGGTGATATCGTCTTCGGATAACGTGGTCAAAATCGCG
>WJIR01000217.1 GCA_014730175.1 Candidatus Zixiibacteriota bacterium | reverse complement strand
TTTAAGCTGTTCTTGGTGCCGATATCGGGGATAGTCGGCGTAAAGGTCTCATCAGGAATCGGGGATGGATCATTAAAATATCCTGCTCTGAATGCTAATTTTGATGAGTACAGATATTCCAGACCGAACGAGAAGCGGAACGTTCCTTCCCACTCAGTATACAGAGTGGCGTCCTCCTGAGGAGTTCCGAAAGGACCGTTGCCCATAAAGTCTATTTTAGCTTGGTCGAACCGAGACCAATCGGTGTAATTGAAATCTGCCGACAGGGTAAGCTTTTCTGTTGCTCTATACGCGAAGCCTATTCCATAATCGGCAGGGAGCTTTAATTCGGCTTCGGCCGGCGGATAAGCGGTATACAAATAACCTCTGTACAAATCAGCGGTTGCCGAGTCAGCGGCAGTCTCATAAGAGTTATACAGGTCTACCAGGTCCTGGTTATACGGCGTGTATAAATCGAGTTCGGAATCGCCCTCAATCGTAATCGTCGTAGGCGAACGATATGCCAAGCCAACGCTCAGTTTCTCATTAACATCCACCAATAGTCCGACATTAGCGCCGTATCCCCATCCCTCTCCATCGAGTTCCATGTTCGTAAAAAAGAAATTATAGGGATATGGAGCTGAAGTAGAAAACTGCGTGGATTTCACTTGCTGCAGGAATACACTTCCCTGCTGAATCGAAATCCCGACACCGAAGGATACTTTGTCAGTTAGTTGTTTCGCAAAAGTAGGGTGAAAGTCTACAACACTGATCTCACTTTTATGGTCAACTTCCTCCCAGGTTTGGAGCGTATTATATCCAGTCGGCAGATCATATATATCCCAGACGGCTCCGGTACCGTAAGGTATATAAATGGCAATACCCGCGGTAGCATCGCCCAATCCCGGAAACTTGAAGAAACCTGATATATTCGGTATTTTATGATTTTCATCATGTGTGTACCAGGCAGTGCCATTCTTGTATCCGAGGGAGTATTCAAAATCACCATCCGACGAGCGGAGAACGTAATTGGGATTATATTCCGGTTTGGGACTGATTATACTCACAGTGCCATTAAACTCGGATTTCTCCAGGGTGGCAAGACCCGCCGGATTCCAGTAACATGCCGACCAATCATCAGCTACCCCCCTGAATGCGCCTCCCATGGAAATAGCCCTGGCACCGACGCCGGATAATGCCAAGCCTCCCGCCAGTACATTGCTTACTAAAAATAAACTCAGGATTCCCAATGGAATAATTAATCTAAGTAGCTTTTTTATCATTACACACTCCTGCTATGTTGAATAATTTTATTTCCGCCAGTTATCATCAATATAAGCCAAACACTTACCGTTTTCAAGAATCTATCAGATTTTCCCTTCAATCGCCTCCAGCAGCTCCTTTGCTTCCTTTTGATAATCGAGTTCTATCGGCTTTTGGGGTTCAAGATTCAATACTATGTAAAGCTGGTTTCTCGCTTCGGGATATTTCTCGATTGAAATATACGTTTTTCCCAGTTCAAGATGATGATTTATGTAATCGGGACGCAGTTTAACCGCTTCTTTCAGAGCCCTCAGAGCATCCTCTTTGTTGGCTGAACCTAAGCCGATCGGGGCTCTGAAAATTTTGGGTTTCTCGGATGCCTCACGATGCCACCGCCCAAGTATATGCAAGGCGCCGTCGTGTTTTGGATTTAATTCCAATGCCTTATCGACTTCGCTTTTTACTTCCTTTGCCAGACCGATTGAGCTCCAGACGCCTTTGAATAACGCCACACGCCCCTGGGTTCGCGCAATTTGAAAATGGACATCAGCATTATTTGAATCCAACCTATTCGCCTTTCTCAGAATCGTATAAGCCTCTTCGTAATAGGGCAGTTGATTATCTTCCGGCTGAAGTTCCGCGTAACTGATAAGACAATCTCCTAAATTCAACAGTGTTTCCACATCGGAGGAATCACTCTCCACCGCAGCTCGATACAATTCTAACGCGTTGCCGTACTCATGCACCGATTTCAGGCTATCGGCAACCACCAAATCGTTTGAATGCACCTCTAAAGGCGTTAATACAAACATAACCATCAGAAACGAAATAAACCGATATATTAAGAGCTTACTATACAGATAGCTAAATAATCTCACACTACTTTAGTCATCACTTATAATCGAAAACTCACGTAACTTAAAAAATTAACATACATTGTGTCAACTGTTTTTTGGAAACTAATCCTCAAAATAGTATGTGATATACTGTACTGAATATGGTGATGAAAACTCTAACCATCATATCGCCTTAAAATAGTGACCCCAACGGTAAAACAAAGCGCACCGATTCCGAGGAGAATAATGATGGGCGTTAGCATCTCTGTCAGCGAATAATCTCTCCAGATAGCGCCTTCAAGGGCGATTATTCCCCATCTTACGGGGCTGATCGATCCCGCAGTGAACAACCATTTCGGCATGAACATAACCGGAATCATTCCTCCGCCAATCATAGCCAAAACCAGCAAAATAGCCCATCCAGCGCCGCCAACCGCCTGTTCAGTCTTACCGAGAACGCTGATAAGCATCATTATGCCAACAAAACACAACGCGCTGCATATTAATGCCAGCGCCAGCATACTCAGGCTTCCGATACGTACTCCAAAGACGAAGTGTCCGGAAACAATCAAGGCGATGCTAACGCCAATACTTGCCATAAAACAAGCTACTCCCTTACCGCCGAGGATTTGAAATCGCCTTACCGGCGCTAATCTCAAACGTAGATAGGTTCCACGGGTTCTTTCCTGTACGATTGATACTCCAAACGCAGCGGAAACGCCTATTAAAGCCCAGAGAATCGCCGAAGGAAACGTTACTTCAAAAGCTGAACGAGGTCTTCCCTTGTTGCTGATGAAGAGCTCCTTGGTCTTAAAATCCATCGACTCCATAGACATACCGGTGGAATAAACATTGGCGTCAACATTCTCCATAAAGTACGAGAGATCATCGAATAGCTTGCCAAGTAATTTATTCTGCTCAGACTCCAATCCCGATCCGTCCACAAGCATTCGCTTTTCCCTCTTTATCGTTTGTAAAGCTGAATCGGGATTGGAATACTTACCGAACATCTGAGAGAATAGAGCCTGAGTTAGAATCCCCTTTAGATAACCGGATTCGGCTTTCCGGGATGGATCGATCCCCACTTCAACAGGTGTTTCTCCACCGAACATAAATCCGCCAGATTGCCCGAAACCTTCCTCGATTACAATAGAAGCTACCAATTTTCCTTTACGCACCTGTTCATAGGCGGAATCCCGCTCCATAGGGTATATCTTAAAGGCTTCCGATTTTTCGAGTTCGCTAATGAATTCAATCGATGACGCGGAGCTATCTTCATCGACCACCGCAATATCTATCTCTGATGCTCCGCCGCCCCCACCGGAGAATACAGTGCCGAATAACAGCGCTATTGCAAAAGGGAAACCGATCACCCAAAACAAACCGAACCTATCCCGCCATAAAAGCCGCAGGTCTTTCATCGCCATAATAAGAATAGTCTTCATCTGTCCCGCAACCTCCTTCCCGTCAGGTTCAAAAACACAGCTTCAAGATCCGGTCTGTCCACCTGAATCTGCAGAAACTTCAGTCCGCTTCCTGTCAATTTCGCCAATTCCTCCATAGGTTTCGTAGTCTCGATTCTCAAATCAACACCGTCCAGAACACCGGGTAAGTCTGAATCATCTGGAGGTGGAGATTCCAGTGTCGCCTTGATTACGGACTCCCCGCCATGCGCTTCTATTAATCGATCTACCGTATCAAGCGCTAATATTTTGCCCTTATC
>WJIR01000216.1 GCA_014730175.1 Candidatus Zixiibacteriota bacterium | reverse complement strand
GATGGGAGCCATGAACACTATCGCGCCGCGTGCGACAGCCGGGACCCCGGGTGTGACGAACGCGAAATATATCATGCCGCCGATGATGAGTAGCAGCATAAGAATTATCGGAAAATTGAATTGGTCGGCGACATCTTTTACGCCGCCGGTCACAGCGTTATCCTCATCGCTCGGAAGTTCCGTACATACCCCATCCTTACAGTACCCTGTATCACATTCCGAATCGGCAGCACACGCCGCGCCGAGTTCTTCATCCCCTGCCGGCTCGCCTGGGTCTGTGCCGAATACTCCACGGCTATCGCCCTGCACAGCACCGCCACCATCAACGACGTTAAGCGGTAGCACTTCAGAATCGATGCTGTCATAATTATATTCCGGGTCGCGCGCTTCTACCAGGATTGTCCCGCCTGCTATCGTGCGGTTTACCTCGAAACCCGCCGATTGGGTCACGACAAAAACCGAGCCGGAACTCCTGTTCGTCATCCAGCCAGTCGTACGGTTATATGGCGTTCCGTCGTATAATGTTATGCGCGCGCTTACTTGGTCACCGTCCGGGTCCACCACTTTCACCGCTATTAAAAAATTGGTGGACAGGTTCCATGCTTCTTCATACGATGGATCGGTGTATGATTCATCATCGCTCGAGTCGATATATGCCGGTTCATTCACGGTGTTATCGTCGAGATACCATAAGGTTGATTCTTGCATAACGATATAATCACTGTATCCCACGCCTTCCTCAGTGAGCGATACGGTCACCGCTCCGGCCCCTTTCGGGTTTTGCCAGGGATGTTCCAGGGAATTCACACCGGTATTAGACGGCTGTATCGTGCCGTATGTGGTGGTAATTTCGTCGATGTTATCCGCCGCGACAAGCGTAACCTCATAATCCTGTATGGTGTACTGGTCTGATGCCTGCGCGTGACTCAGATAATCGCGCGATTGGAACGAGACATTCCATAACGTTCCCAGGCCGGTGGAATATTCTTGGGTCTTATCCCCGAACGCGCCCGGCGAATGACAAGACACTACTATCGATACCGATTCGTTCGTCCATGCTATCACGCATACATCCATTTGGTCTGATGATGGGCGAAAGTTCCCCGCGACGGTGTTCGATAATCCGGTGATTGGATTGCCGATGTCTGATGTCCCCACCTGGTCGATGACACCCGTCGCTATGGGTATCGCTTCCCATCTGACTTCATTCGTATCGCTTCTTAGGCCATAATATAGTTTGGTGCTGGTCCCGTCATCGAGGATAACTGGGGAAGAGACATAGCGTCCGCCATGAGTAGCGTGTTGATGTCCCGCGGTACTCCCGCACGCTAAACTATCGCCGGTCCGGCTGTAACTGTCGTGGTCCACATTTTCCCATATTTTCTCGAAATGCGTATCATTCCATTGCAGTCCCATGCTTATGATGTGCTGATATGTCGCGTCTGCCCCACGGACGTATCCTGTGAACACGGGATACCATTGCGCCCCGTATGTCGCGATGTTCGGGACGAACGGGTAACATAACACGCCGATGCCGGACGGGTCAAGCGCGGTATAATTCGCGGAAACATGGGTACTGTTGAAAAACGTACCCCATAACCGGTATTGTGTCACGGTGTACCCGTCCACACTTTCGGTGCATAACGCTATACAATTGTCTGCTGCTGTGCATGATGTCACACATTCCCCGTCGAATGATTTGGTCGGGTCTGCGGGCAACCCGAACGACCTTTCGAGATAGAAATCTGAACCAGTAAGGTTATAGATAGCGACGGTATAATCGCTTTTATCGGTGATGATTACTTCTTTGTATCCATCATCGTCATAATCGAACGCTTGCATATAGGACAATTCCGGAGAAGAGAAATTGAATGTATCGATACCATCGATAAGTGTCAGTGTCGGCGCGCTGTACGCCCATAGCGCGCCGCCCGCGTAGGTAATCACTTCCACGAGCGAATCGTTATTGATGTCGGCTGTAAGCGGAATAAAATGTCGTTCTCCTGGTGATGCAGGCGTACAGGATAATCCGAGTACCCCTTCAGTCCCGCACGTCGTTTCTCTTTGAGGGTTGAATCGTCCATCCTCAGCCGAGTAATACCCGTCGTCACCCCCCGGTCGCGGGTATTCGGCTAAGGCAATACCAGACAATAGAACAGTGAGTAATGCTATGATAAGACCTATGCACAGCCCGCGCGACATTATACAGTCCTCCTAATCGCAAGGGTATATAAATGTTTCGCGGGTGGATTATATAAAATAAAAAAATTGCGAGACATAGTGGCTAATCTCGCGTTTTATTTCGTCTTCCATGCGTAGGCGATGACTACCATTATCACACTCGCCATGATGACTATGAACACGATCCCCCCGCCCGAGAACAGCGCGCTTAGTGGCGTGGTGTTATACTCATATGCGGTTGGGTCGGATGCTGAGACATCACAGGAAGTATCAGTATGATTGAAGTACCCGCCTTGGCTGAGACATTGTTCTGAAGTGTTAAGCTGGTCGCCTGCGTCCATCGCTGTCGGCACAAGTTGCGCGATAACACTGAAGAATATCACGATGCCGAGGATGATAGTGGCGTATCCAACGATTTTTTTGTGGTCCATGTGTTTTTAGGTCCTCCTTAAAAAAAACAATACCGGGAATCCGCCCGGCGCGTGTATCTTTTGGTCATTTCTTCTTCCAGAAGTAACCAACAACGAACAGAAGGACCCCCGCCATGATTATGACGAACAGGACTCCGCTTGATGCGAACAGTGACCCCAGCGGTACCCCGGACTCGTTCAGGGTATCCCCGGCGGTCTGCGCTTCAGGGACCAGGTCTGCGAGTAGGAGGAACAATACGACGATACCGATGATAGCGCCGATGTATTTTCCTATTTGGCCCATACCGATTCCCTTCTTTGATTGAAATAGCTTCATGAATTCACCTCCATGGGTTGATACATGGATTTTATCACCATAATATATATAAATGCTGTGGACAGTGACTATACAGTCTCATGGTATTTTCCCCGAAACCTATCGACCCGGACCCCCAGGAGAAACATTATGGTGTCGTGGTCCATTGTTCTCCCAAGACAAAAAATCTTCTCATGTCCTTCTGTCGCGAGGAATTCCTCAGATGGCACCCGGAACTTAGAGGGGTGAGAATCAGCGAGGGTTATTTATTACGGCGGGTGGTGGAATATTACATTCAAAGATAGAGTGTAGGAAAGCGAACTCAGGTGATAAGAAATGATAAATGAATATATTTGTAAGGTGTGCGGGGCGAAGTTTGCCGCAAAAGATTATCCGAAATTTGAGGATGCTGAAATGGCTATGATTGAGCATATTAAATGTAATCATGGTTTTGGAAATGGTTATGCTACAATTATTTCTGATGTAGGGAAACGTAACCAATCAGACGACAAATCCACTCTAAAACGAAAAGTATAAAAACTACTTATACTACACATACTACACATGAAGCAAACACCGAGGAAAACACTACCCGTAAGGATTGATGAAGATATAGTTAACAAAATCAAGAGTAAGGGATACTATGGAGAGACATTTTCGGACATCCTAAGACGACTTCTAAAGGAAGCTAGGAAGGTCAAAGGAACCCCATTACCGACGAAATACGAGGGTAAAATCTGATGAAACCTAAACACATGGCGGATTACCAGAACATGCCAAAACGGGTATTGAGGCAGATGCTACAATGCTCAAACAATATAAGCAAAACAGACATGGTTATGATGATGGAAGAATTTGATTCAGACGGCGATGAGGAGATTGCGAAGTCAGGAGTAGTGGGACGATGAAAAATGGAGGGAAAGAAATGAAAGCAGATGATAAAGTAGATTATGAAGACAATGAAGAACCAGAAAAATATACATATTTTGAAGAGGTTTATGATAGAGTAAGGGTTCTTCAGGAAGCAGTAGAAGAGATACAATTAGCTTTAAAACAACATGATATACATTTTACTGATAAAAAATATCCAGATATGGATATTGATAGAGAAGTATGTGAGAGGCTTGATGATGAAAAGATTTGATAGTTATTGTCCTGAATGTAATAAGAAGTTTGGTATAGGTGATACTATCGTTAAGGATAAACATGGAAATGAAGGTTGTAATCTGTGTAATTATAGGAACAACGATGAAAATTGTTTTGTTCCTTTAATTCCGTTAAAGACTAAACCGAAAAACAGGATTCAGGAGTAGTGGAAAGATGAAAGAAGTATGGATTGTAAACATGGGGATTGGTGAAAATGCTACACAAAGAGAAGCTATGCGGGTTTTTTCAAATAAAAGAGATGCAGTTAATTGGGTTAGAAATCATTTTCAAGAACAAATAAAAACTTTAGATAATCTTGCAGAACACATGGGAATAAATATCGGAAATTCATTCTATATTTATAGAATGGATGTTTTAGAAAAAACAGGACTCCGAGGTACGTAATCGATGAATTCAAAGGATATTATAGAGTTGATTGAAAGAAAAGCAATTCCTACTTATCAACCTGCTATAATTATCAAAGAAAAAGACTGGCAGAAAATTAAGGAGAAGGCACTCGATAATGAAATAGAGGGCGTGAAGTAACGATGAAATGCCCTAGATGCAAAAAATATGTAAATGTTGTTCAAGCATTTTTTTTATCACACTGCCCATATTGTAATTATAGTCCACGAAAAGAAGAAGATAAGGTAGATGAATTATGAGACCTGATATAAAGATTTGGGAAGAATACGAAAAAGAAGATGGAATAATGGCTACAACATTAATACTTGAAGTGTTATTAGATATTAGACAACTATTAAGACAAAACGAAATTCAGGAGGACGCATAGGATGAATAGAATATATCAATGTCTAGATAAATCATGTATGTATCAAACTGATGAAGGGTCATGTATTAAAGATGATATACAATTAGGCCAATCACATCATTGTATGGATTACAAAGAAAAAGAAGGTTATCGAGGAGGACTGAGAAGATGAAAAACGAAACAATAAAAAAACTCATTTGTGATTACATAGAAACCCAAAAGGAGGATTATCCGTTATGCGAGAATTGCGAACGCCATATGCTTAATTTTGCCCATCACATTATGGGAATCGAAAATAGGAGGAAGATAAGATGGAAAGGCATAGGTATCCAGACAGATTTGAAACAAAAAGAGAAATGCTATGGTATATTATAGGATTAAAAGACGCTAAAAAATCAATGCAGAAAAACATAGACATTGAGGTAGAAAGATATACTGAGTCAGTGCAATTTACTGAGTTTAGAACGGAGGACTGAGAAGATGAAAGACGTAAAACTTGATGCAAAACTGAAAAGGGAGAAAGGTTATTGGTTTGTTTATCATAAAATATGGAGTCATTGACCTTGGTGATTGTGAAGAAATAGAAGGGCTAAACATAATGATTAATGAAAACGTACCGGAG
>WJIR01000215.1 GCA_014730175.1 Candidatus Zixiibacteriota bacterium | reverse complement strand
CCATGGGATTTAGGACCGAAGATATTTTCGTAGTTGTTAGGAAAAACAGGCCAGGAGTATCGAGATTGAAATCCCGGCAATATCATGCGCGAAAGAATCATTCTTATTTTATGGTTTATAGAAAAGGGAATCACCGAATTAAATAGCTACAAATTTTTCAAGTCATCAAATTCGTGGAAAAATTCTCCAAATGGTTTAACCACAAGTGGCGGAAACTCATCCTGAAGTTTCGAATAAGCTACAGGTAAATCAAAATAATATATCCTCCTAATCTGAGCAACGTATAGTTGATAAACTCTCCATTGCTCAGGCATACAGATTTCTACAACCTCCTTCTTTGATTTGTCAGTTTTCGTTTCTGCTAACAGTACAGGAGTTCCGATGAATCTCTGGATTCCGTAAACGCCATCCAGAAGCTTCTGGTGAGCCCATAGCATAATCGAGCGCTCCCGTGATGACGTTTTTACGGGCATATGGAATTTCGGACGTTTGACACCGAGGTCGAATATAAAATCCGTGTGCAATTTTGTGCTGCCTTCATCCGGAGTCATAATATCAATAGCATTCTGCGGTTCGATTCCGAACCTCCAGGCATAAAAGTAAGCAACGAAATATTCAAAGAACGTACCGGGGGTTTTCTGGTCTCCGTCCTTAATTAGGTCAATGCTTGCACAAAAGGATATTGCCATACTATAGAGCAATTTTGAGAGATTTTCATTTGAAATTTCATCGATTGAATTTGCTTTCATTGCTTCCCGGAAATTGATCCACGCATCCAAATTTGGATTGAAGAGAATGGAATTAATCGCCCTTGATATCTTCTTACCTCGTTTGAAAGCAAAGTAAGTTTTCCCTTCAACTTTCGACTTTAGCTCTATTCTATCCTCATTGTCCAATAATTCAACGGATTTTTGATAAATATCGCTTAAGATTTCCGCTATTCGAAAACGTAAGAATCCAGCTTTCACTTCTGTTTTAAGAAGATCGTAACTCTGAAGAATGGGATGACGCTTCATAGATAATCTACGATTTACTAGGTTCCTTTCTTAATGTTAGTGTTAACGATAATATATTTTTAAAAAGAATTCAATTCTATTTTGTACTTTGGGTGAATGATAAAACTGGAGTGTTGAGTATTACCTTAAACTAAGATATGACTTAATTGAGTAGGTCGCTCTAACCCTTTTTCCGCTTCCGATTCGAGACGAAATCCCATATTATGAATTGACCGAGGTTATCCACCGAAGAGAAGTATGCCCTGCCTTTGTTGAGTTCAGTGAGTTTCCGCACAAAGTTTTGCAGGTAAGGGTCGTCGGTTATCATAAATGTAGTGATCGGTATCTTCTTTTTACGGCAGGTAACCGCTTCTTCGAGGGTGCGGTTTACTATCATCGGATCCAAACCAACCGGATTTTTGTAAAGCTGTCCATTAGCTCGCTTTATCATGGATGGTTTGCCGTCGGTGATCATAAAAATCTGCTTGTTGAAATGCTTCTTGCGCACTAAAATCTGTCTTGCCATACGCAATCCGGCTTGTGTATTGGTGTGGAACGGTCCCACCGATATATAAGGGATATCGGCGATTTTGACTTGCTGGGCATCATCGCCGAAGAGCACAACGGATAGATCATCCTTGGGGTACTTGTTTAAAATCAACTCGGTGAATGCCATAGCGACCTGCTTTGCCGGCGTAATACGGTCTTCACCGTAAAGAACCATCGAATGCGATATATCTATCATCAAAACAGTGGCGCAGGATGTCGCCTTTTCAGATTCGTAAACTTCCAGATCCTGCTCGCCCAGATTAAGCCCGAGATCACCCGAGCGCGTGATAGAATTAAACAGCGATGAATTATAATCGATAGCACGAAAATTGTCTCCGAAGTTATACTTGCGTTTCTCCGGCAGATACTCCTCGGAAGTGCCACCTTCGTACGGCAAGGGATGATTGCCCCTATCGGCGGACTTCAGCTTCTGGAAGATAAGCTCAAAAGCCTCCTGACGCAGTTTCCGTTCACCCTTTGGCGCCAAAGAGAGTCCTTTGTTCCCTTCCCTGACCAATTTCGATTCCAGCAGCTTCTTTCTAAATTCTTCGAGATCATATTTCGGATCGATATAACCGCGCTTCTGCAAATCCTCCATCAAACGCAGGGTCTCTTCCACGTCACCATGAAACCGCATAAGCAGATAGTTGAAGATTGACATCAAATCAGCCAACTCCTTCAGCCGACTGAAAAGCGCATCGTTCCACTGTGAATAAATGAACTTCAAAACTATCCCCACTCCCTCAACATATCAGAAAGAATATCACCATACTTAAAGGTAGTATCCTTGATTTCACGAGCGAGTAAATTATTCTGATGCAGCGCCTCGATTACGAATTCCATCCTCAACAGGAACTCTCTTTCATCATCGCAATCGAAATATTCCCGCACCAGGCTATCGAGTCCCGGTACGCTTCTTACTCGATTTCTGTATTCCTTGAAATCGATTTCATCGGATAGCTCCAGTTTTTTACCAGCGGAGAAATAATCGGTAATCAACTCATAGGGATTATCCAGCGGGGCTTTGTCGGGATCCTGTTTTCCTTTCACCGGTCTTGGGAAGTAGTCAAGGAATACCTTGTTGATTGCCGAACCGATAAGATTATAAGCAACCACGGTGGGTCCTTCCTGCTCACCTTCGTAAACCAGTTCGATTTTACCGGTGACTGCGGGTAGAATCGCATACAGATCACATATACGGGGATAGAGTTCGTTATCATTATTCCGGTGTGAGCGACGTTCGATATTCGACAGGAGATTTTCATAGGCGGAAATTGATACTCTGGCCGATACCCCGGAGGATTGATCCACATACTCGCTATCCCGGGCCTGGAAAGAAACCTCCTCGATAATATCCTTAACGAAGTCGGGTATAACTATTTCCCGTTCGCGGCCGGTAACTTCATTCTTCGTTATAATCTTTGAGTCTTCTAATGAACGCGGATAGTGCGTAATGACCTGGGAATCTATCCGATCTTTTAAAGGCGTTATGATATTTCCGCGATTGGTATAGTCCTCAGGATTTGCCGTAAAAACCAACAGCATATCAAGCGGTACCCTCAGCGGAAATCCGCGAACCTGGATATCATTTTCCTCCAGTATATTAAGCAAACCAACCTGGATTCTCGGCTGTAGATCGGGAAGTTCATTTATAGCGAATATCCCCCTGTTGGTGCGAGGAATTATCCCCCAGTGAATTACCTCTTCGTTGGAAATATCCAGCTTCTCGCGCGCCGCCTTGATAGGATCGATATCCCCGATCAAGTCGGAAATAGAGACATCGGGAGTTGCCAATTTCTCGTGAAAACGTTGTTCCCTGTGCAGCCATTCCACCGGCATATCATCACCCATCTCAGCAACCATCCGCTTTCCGCGAGGCGAAATCGGATTCAAAGGATCTTCATTTAGCAGAGAACCGGGAATAACCGGAGTATACTCATCAAGAAGCGAGTATAACTGTCTGATAATCCTGCTTTTCGCTTGTCCTCGCAAACCGAGCAATATGAAATTATGCTTGGATAGGATAGCATTTTCGATATTAGGGATAACGGTCTTATCATAACCGATAATATCTTGAAAAACCTGCGTACCATTAGTTATTGATGCCAGCAGATTACTCCTGAGTTCTTCTTTCACCGAGCGGCTTTTCCAGCCTGCTTCTTTCAACTGACCAAGATTTTTCGCTTTATTGATACCCATTTTTGTTTCTACCATTTATATTTCGTGTGATCCAACATAATTGTAAACGCTGTAAGCGTGTGGTAAGTTCATTCAATATCAATAGAAATTCATAAAAACGAATCAAATAACAACTTAATAGTAAACATTTTCGATGTTTGAAAACAGTAAACCGTAGCCGAAGGCTTGTCCCTCGGGGATTTTACAATATTAAACAATTTACAGTCTGGAATCTAAAGTCCAGAAAAGAGCCGGAAGCGCAAGGCTTCCTCTACCGATCAGGAAATTCATGAATAATCCGGGCTAAACGTCGAAAATTATTTAACCTTTGAACACACGATATAAATCTGCAGGTGAAAAAATAAATGGAAATATCATACCGCCGTTGCCGACACAAGGATCTTTTACCTTCGGTGAAATTAGTGATGACCGCCATCAATAAGTTGCGTAAACAATCCGGTATGCCCCTTTTCAGAAGGAGAATCAGGGAAGTACCGCCGCTGTACGAACATCTGCTGCGAACTGATCCGAAAACATTTTACTGCGCGTGGAAAGGGGAAAGGCTTGTAGGATTCTGCGGCGCCGCGGTGCGGGGTATGCAATGGTATTTAGCCTTTTTGTTCGTTCATCCCAATTTGCAGGACAAGGGGATCGGACGGAAACTTTTGGAAAAGGCTTGGGTTGACAAGCCGAAGATGACGCATAGTCTCAGCACTTTCGCTTATAATATGCAAGCGGTTGGTCTTTATAGCCGTTTTGGATTGTCGCCACTTTGCACCATTCCCCTCATGAAATTCCCCGGGGGGAAACTACCGGAATACAAGTCGACCGGGCTTTCTGCGAAAAGTAACCTGAGTGAATATGAACTGAACTGGATCATAAATTTCGAGGGTAAGATCAGGGGGTATTCGCGCGCAGTCGAGTACGATTACTGGCGGAATATCAATGGTTATCGTATTACGCTTTTTAAGAGGGGTAGGAAAAAAGTGGGTTACAGCGTCAGCCACAAATCGGGAATGGTGGCTCCGGCTGGAGCGATATCCAATGATGATCTGAATCGGGTGGTTTATGAGTCCCTGTATAATGTAACGCCCACAAAAGGTAATTCCATTATTCTCTTCTGTCCCACCCATAATACTGCATTGTACCACATGCTTATCAAATTGGGATTCCGCAATGACGAAATGCTCCTTTTTATGTCCGACAAGCAATATACGGATTTTCAAAGATATTTGCCCGCGACCCTGGCGCTTTTCTGATCCGGATAATTCATAAAAAACACTAATTCGCAGCCGAAGGCTTGTCCTTCGGTAGTTCAAGTGAATTAGAAAATTTATAGACTGTAATTGAAGATTCCAAAAAGGCGCCGGAAGCGCAAGGCCTCCGCTACCGTTGGCAAAATTACTTTCTATTACAGACTGAACACCAATAACCAGAAGTCAAAATTATTTCAGTAGCGTCATTCGTTTTACGAAAGATATAGTTCCTGTCTGCAATTTGTAAAAATATATCCCGCTGGCAAAACCTTCCGCATTCCAATTTTTAATGTGGTAACCGGCATCAAGCTCCTCATCAACCAAAGTAGCTACCTTTCGCCCGAGCAGGTTGAATAACGATAGCTTTACCTGGCTTTTATGGGGTAATGCGAATTCAATATTCACTTCCGAATTGAACGGGTTGGGATAGCTCTGCAACAATTGAATTTCAGCGGGAAGCTCAGGTTTTATCTCTATAAACCGTTCCCACGGAAGATATTCCGAATAGTCGATTATCGATGAATTATATCGGTCGCGCATATCAATCTTATCTATCCTTAAGAGCACCGTTCCCTCCTGCTCCGCCTTGAAGTTGATTATCGCTGAATTGTCTTCCCAATTCATACCGGAGTATCCGCCTGCGACAGCCCTATTAATGTTAATAAAGCCTTCTTCATGGCGATCTAAGCTAAGGATGAAATCGCCTTCTCCTGCTGTACTCTCAAGATTATAGTCTACAAATGACAACAGATCGTTATCATAAGATATCCCCAATGTTAACCCGTAAACGCCATTCATTTTCGGTAGGTTAATTGCAAGAAGGAATCGTTCACCAACTTCTACTATTTCCGGCACAGTGATATTTAGCATTTCGGACATTTGTCTTGTTGGAGTGTCGAGTCTAAACATTCTCACAAGGCTGTCCGGGGAATTAAGATAATACCAATTGTACATCATGATGAAAATCATCTGATCCTCGAAGTCGATCACACCGTCCGCGGGATAAGGATAGCGGTCCCGGGGCCAGGGACCCAACCCGGGATTATCGCCGGTAATCGGACCGGCAATATCGCCGGTTAGGTTATCAGGCTGTTCGTTCCAGTATGAAACGAATGCCGTGAAATCAGCAAAATCGATATCGCAATCGAAATCAAAGTCAGCCAAAAGTTCATATACACTTTCGAATCTGCCGTCGCTGAATTCCGTATGAATCGTTTCGTTTCGATGATCCCTCAACGATGCATCGGTTACCTGCAAGTCGCTACTAACATCGGTTACCTTCGAAAGGAACTTGATTAATGCTATTTCGCCATCTCCGTCAACTCCGACAGGTATCCCCCCCTGAGTAGTCATCCGGATACTGACCGTACCTGCTTCATTCTGGTATGTAGAGAAATCCGATACAATCCCTCCATTGTACTCAAGGAACTCACCGGGTTGGATACCGACAACCATCAGTTTGTTCGGATCGAAAAGCAGCTCCGCTTGTATGCCAACAACATCCCTGGCGCCCCGTATCATCAGCGATGCCTGTGTACTTACTCCGTAATTATGCGGCAGAAGGTATATCGGATCGGTTAAGAAATAAAGATGAGTGGAAAAGCTGTCAGCGGTTAGCTGATGCGGGATGTCCGGGGTGCCATAATATGACCCGATATTATGATCATCCTTCGCGTAGATATAATACTGTATGCCATGATCGGTCACATCTTCAGGAGGAATTTGAGCCGTAAAATTACTGCCGCTGGTATTTGTTAATTCCGTGTGACGGAATGTTAATTGACCGATTTTTCGATAATACAGATCCGCGGACGTCAGATAATTTGTGTTATCCGAAATAATGGCGTCAATTACCACGGATTCGCCGGGGATCATCGAAGTTGGAGGAGTATGCTCTACAAATGGAGCTTGATTGGGCAGAACTGCAATCTGATAGGGATAACTCCTCGGATTAAGCGATGGATCCGACGTGAGCGAGAGCGAGTCGCTAACCGTTATGAAATAGTCTACCCCAGGGGACCGCACCAGATTTACAGGAATGGAAGCGCTAAAAGTATCCGCCGAAGTATTTGTCATGCTGCTGGAGTTGTAATATGTCGTATTTGTGGTGCGATAGAATATTTTCGCATCGTGAATTTCTGGTGAAACATAATCCGTGGCTTCGATCTCTATGATGAATTCAGTTAACTCAGGCCAGGCTTGTTCATGTATAGCCAGAGTAGAAGCTGTTCGGTTGACAACGGGAGATAAACCGGGAAGATATGATTGCTGGCTTCTGAAAGTATCGCCCCCGTATGCTACTTCTACTTCCACAAGTCTCTCTCGGTTGTCATAGATCGGTGTGTCTGACCTGTAGCTTATAACATAGCTTGAGGAAACAAATTGCGAGATAGCTCGCAGGATGTAGCTGAAGTCACTGTAGCAATGGTAACAGTAACCACCCGTCGCATCTGCTAAGTGGCAATAATCCTCCACCTGCTGTGTATCGCTGGTGTCCACAATCGCATTGAATGTAATTGAACCCGAATGCAGCATCTGCAGAGCTTCATCGAATGTGTGCCCCGATTCCGAGCCTTGATCGGTAATTAAAATGAATTGCCTATTACTACCGGGGCGGAAAGCGAATCCTCTTGCGGATTCGTAAATCGCGCTCCATCCTCGCTCGGAGCCCCCATCCAATACATTTCTATTCCAAACATCATCGCGGAAATATTCTACATCCGTAGTGAGAATACCGTTATCTTCAATTATTGGATAGCCATTTCCCATACTCTGTCCGAATCGACATAATCCCAGAGCGAAGTCAATTGCATTTGATTGCAGGCTATCGATAAATGCGATTATATTCTCCTGAATAGCTTCCTGTTCTTCCTCCATGCTTCCGCTGTTGTCCATCAGGAATACTATATCAGTACGCTTGGTGCCTCCTTCCGATGAAATGGGAGGGTCGATATTCAAATACCAGGTTTGTATCCGTCCATCTTCGAATACGGTAAAATTCGACGTTTCCATATCGGAGAATCCTACTCCAAATGTATCCACATCGACGGTCAAGTATATGAAATGGTCGCGTTCGTTGATATTCCCAATCTCTGTCCATAACGGTAAAGGGGCAAGCTCAATAATTTCAACATCATCGATAAACCAGCCATCGAATGTAAGGCTGTCATCGGAGATTAGCTGAAACATGACCTGGATAGTATCGTTCTCATACGAAGTAATATCAGCAAAGGATTGACGCCATCCGGAATATCCTGTCCTTCCGAGTATCCGCGACCAGCTACCGCCCATATCGGTGGATATCCGCAACCAGCCATGATCGTAGCCGCTTTCTATAGCTGTCCATTCGCGGAATCGCAATATTATCTTGTTTGAATCGCTGGTGCACTCCGGGATTGCAATGGTTTTGCTGATGAGCAAGTCATAGGCATAATTCATATAATCACCGTGCAAATTTGTGCCGGCGCAATTGGGCGAGTAATATCCGGTTTCAGGCCCGCTGGTTGGTTCACCGATCTGCCAGAATCCTATAGTACTCCAATTGGTACCCCCATTTTCAAAATCATCATAAAATATTGTAGATACTTCCGAGTAGCGGCTTTCCAGCGCATATATCGCTTCCTTATTGGAAGGCGCCGGCAGCAACTTACCTTTCTCCTGCAGGTTTTCATCGGAATAGCTAATCGAAAAGCTAAGCAGAACGACGGCTGGTAGTAAGACAAGAACTCGGATGATTGATATACTGCTTAGTAACGGAATAGTCACTACGCCCCGCGATTTAGTTATCATTTCACCCCCGACAACTTCGTGTTGATAAATCCATTGCGAGTATTTAACTGAACGACACTAAAATTCCTTACGTTTTGAGGCGCGACGAAAACGGATTGCTTCGCTCAGCTCGCAATGACTGTCTGAGAGCTTCCTCTCACTTCTATTTTACGGTTATCGCCATTTTAATCAATCGCCCGAAAGATGTCAAGTTAAGGTTTCACACTTGACACCGTTTATGGAATTGATAAATTGTATTTTGAGGTTAGACCATGAATAAATCCCGCGTTATCATATTGAAATCCAAGCAGCTATTAGGCGCGCCCTTGGAAAGCCACCTGCCGCACGTCCGGGATCTGCTTTCGGAAGGATTAAAGCAGTTGACCAATGAAAAAAGCGCTTCCATAGCGCTAACCAAGGTAGTCCCAT
>WJIR01000214.1 GCA_014730175.1 Candidatus Zixiibacteriota bacterium | reverse complement strand
TTATAATACCGTTTAGAATCGAAACATCAAGGTTTAACGGGACGAACCCATCGCCAATTCCTTCGATTCCATGCGGTCCCCAATTCCTTTCCGAGAGAAGAGGGCATTCGGCTGGTTCAATAGCGAATAGTTTTACATCCGGATTCCTTTCCCGAAAATATCTACCCGCGCCGGTAATGGTTCCTCCAGTTCCCTGGGTGGCGATGAAAACATCGAACTCTCCATTGGTCTGTTCCCAGATTTCGGGACCGGTAGTCTGGTAGTGAGCATCTATATTATCGGAATTATCGAACTGGGCGGGAACCCAGTATTTATCGGGATCCTGAGTGCGGATCTCCTCAACTTTTTGCAGGGCAAGATCAACATCGCTCTCGCCCCCGGGAGTATATACCATCTGCGCGCCGTACGCCATATCCAGCATCTTACGCTCTTCGGACATACCTTCCGGCATAACGATAATACAGGGATAGCCTTTTACCGCCGCCACGAACGAGCAACTGATACCGGCATTACCGGTGGAACACTCCAGCACCGTCATTCCCGGTCTTAGTTGATTTCTCTCCTCGGCGAGGTTGAACATGTTCATGTAAATCCGGTCTTTCAAGCTGCCGGAAGGGGAGAAATATTCCATTTTGCCGAGTATTTCGCAGTTAATCCCCGATAGCTCTGAAATTCTATTCAGCCGAAGTAATGGTGTTCTGCCGATTGTATCGAATATGTGATCTGTAATTGTTTTAAAGCTATCCCATTGAATTGCCATTGAATCTCCTTTATGCGACTATCTATATTTTTCAATTTTACGAGCGATTGATTCCATGTCCGGTTTTGTTATGTCAACTGCTGACTTTATGTTATTCATCGTGGTGTCAATATCCTTCAAACCATGCCCGGTAATAAGTACCACTATTTTTTCTTCTTTGCCAATAATTTTCGCCTCTCTCAACTTCAAAAATCCAGCTATTGCTGCGGAAGCGGCAGGTTCAGAGAATACTCCGGCTTTCGAAGCCAGCATTCCCTGGGCATTTAGAATCGCCTCATCTGATACGGTAATGATTTCGCCGGATGTATTTCTCGCAGCCCTTAATGCTTTGATACCGTCCCGGGGATGACCCACCGAAATCGAGTCAGCGATAGTCTTCACGCTTTTAGCGGGGCTAATCACCGAATTTTCACTGAATGCTCTGGCGACCGGAGCGGCGCCTTCAGCCTGCACTCCGTATAATCTCGGTAATCTGTCGATCAATCCGAGCTTATTGAGATCATAGAAACCTTTATACAATCCGCCGATAATGCAGCCATCGCCAACAGAACAGATCACCGCATCCGGCGCCTCTCCCAGATCGGATACAATTTCCAGAGCTACCGTTTTCTTACCTTCTCCGGTGAATGGATTAACCGCCGTATTGCGGTTATACATGCCGAATTTTTTGCAAGCCGACTGACAGAGGTCGAAAGCAGTATCGTAATCGCAATCAAGATATATCACTTCAGCACCATGTATTAATAACTGGGCTAACTTCGGTTTGGGGATACTTTTTGGCACGAAAAGAATCGGCTTGAGTCCCACGGAAGCGGACATTGTAGCCAATGAAGCCGCCGCATTCCCTGTGGAGGCTGCGGCGATGGATTTCATTTTAGATTCTTGTGCCAATGCGATCGCAACCGCCGTCGCCCTGTCCTTCATCGATGCCGATGGATTCCTTCCCTCATCTTTGAATAGCAGATTTTCAAATCCAAAGTATTTTGATACGTTGGGTGAATTAAAGGCAGGTACGCCTCCAACATAAAGCGGAGGAAGTGAGTAGAGATTTTTAAACGGTAATATCGGCAAGAAATATTCCCAAACGGATTTATTTCTTATATTCGATAAAGTCCCATCAAAACCAGTTCTAATTTGCTCGTAGGGATAAATGACATCAAACGTTCCCTTAAAACTGCCGCAGTCCGGACATGTAAATGGACTGGTATCAGGATCGTATTCTCTTGAGCAACTTACACAGACGAGTTTAAATTTCACATTCGCTCCCACAACTTCTTTGCCCGTAGCCTTGATTCCCCAACGAGTTCAGCGTAATGGAAATTCGTGAAATCACTATTTTTCAAAATCATGTTGCCGTCTACCCAGACTGAATCCGCCTGAAGATTGTACAAGCCATAAAAGTAATGTCCCAGGATATTTTCATCGGTTAATGGCGTAGGAGGATCATAACGCCATAGGACCATATCTGCGGGATAGCCGGGTTCAATCTTGCCCGTTTTTAATCCCGTGATTTTTTGAAGTATCTCGGGATTTTTATTGAGAAGCATGTTCCCGATATCTGCAAAGCCGAAACTCGGATCTCCAAAGACATGATGTGAGATATACAGAGCTGATTTCGCTTCGCCGACCATATCGGAGCCTATTCCGTCAGTACCCAGTCCAATATTTACACCATCGTATTTACGCCAATCGGGAAGTGATACGGCATTGTTCTGGTTTGACCTGGCGCACAGAACCAGATTCGTCTGGGTTTCCCTTAGGAGCCCTGCTTCATCATCATTAAGATGAACGCCATGAATCGCCAGGCTTTTAGGACCGAGAATACCGAATTTCTCAAAGCGATGAGTTACTCTCAAGCCATGCTGGCGTATCGAATCAACTTGATCGGATTTATCTTCAGCCAGGTGAAAATGATAGCCGACATCGAACGATGAAAAGTTTTCCGAAATCCTCTTTAGACTATCATCTGATAGCGTAAATGATGCATGCAGTCCGATCATAGCCATTATTTTGCTGCTGTTAGATTTCCCACTCCACTTCGACAGCGCATCGGTTGTTTCCTGCAGTCCCTCCTCGAATAGTTTATCACCTTCTCTATCCGTGAGTTCAAAGCAAATAGAGCCTTTAACATCAACATCCTTGAACGCTTTTGCAATTGAATCAAGTGAACCGGTCACAGTCCTCTGGCTTGCGTGATGATCAACAACGGATGTAACCCCCATTTTGAGCGATTGACAGAGCCCGATCATGGCGGAGTAGTAGATGTCTTCCAGTTGTAAGGACTTGTCGAGTTTCCACCAGACATTATTCAATATCTGAAGAAAATCCTCCGGCGGTGAACCTCCCGGATTCCATCCGCAGGCGAATGAAGAATACAGGTGATGATGCAAATTCACCAGCCCCGGAGTAAGTAGTCCTTCAGAAAAATTAATCTCTTCAATGTCCGGATGCTTACGTTTTGCATCACCAGTACTACTGATCTCCGATATGATTCCGTTCTCCACCAAAACGGCTCCGGATTTAAGAAGCGGGTAGTCCTCGGAGTTAGTGAAAATGTAAGGCGCTGTGAGAATAAATTCGGACATTATCAATCAACTCTCTTCAGTGAAAGGCAGCCATCGACAGGTTGAACTAAAAGGCACAATCCACAACCGACGCATTTTTCTTCGTCGATATCAGGTAGCCTGTTTACCGAATCCCATTTTATCGCAATATGACCGCCGTCGCGGCAGGAAATATAGCATCGACCACAGCCGATGCACTTTTCCTTTATAACCGCACTACGAACTTGATGTCTGGGAAGTTGTTCATGAGAAACCAATTTGGGAAGTGCTTTACCCACCAACTCGGTAACGGAGTTGAAGCCTTTCTCGATTAAATAATTATCAAGTCCCGAAGTCAAATCCTCTATTATTCCGAACCCGTGCAGCATCACCGCGGTGCAGATTTGGATATTGCTTGCTCCAACAGCTAAGACTTCCACGGAATCGCGCCAGTTAGAAATGCCTCCATTACCGGAAATAGTCGCATCGGTGAAATTGCGGGAAATCTCCGCTATTGTCCTTAAGGTGATAGGTTTTATCGCGCCACCTGATAATCCTGAATAAGTAGAATAACCATCAACCTGGGGAATAGGCGTTAACGAATCAATATCGATGCCCATTAACGCCGGGATTGAATTCGATGCTGTTATGCCATCGCACTTTGATTTCAAGATTGCACCGGCAATTGCCACGATATCGGTAACCTGGGGCGTGATTTTGATTAAAACAGGAAGCTCTTCGGCGGCTTCTTTAACCCATCCGGCGACTTTCTCGGTAGCCGAGACGCTTTGAGCCAACATCTTGCCCGGATCCTCGCCGACATTGCCTTGAGGACAGGAGAAGCTGCATTCAATTAAGTCAACATCAGCATCCTTTAACGCCCTGACAAGCGTTTGCCAGCCTTCCCTGGAATCGGACATTATGGAAGCGGCAATCATCTTGCCGGGATATTCCGATTTCAGGATAGATATCCTCTTAACAATTTCCTCTAAGTGATATATACTGATGAGGTCTATATTTCCCATACCGAGAATATCATCGCCATTATTAAATGAGCTCATCATGGGATAGACGAGATCGACATCGGTAGTTGGAAGAGATGTGGTCTTCAGGATCACACCAGCCCAACCAGCATCGAGACCGGCTCTGGTGATGTCGAGCTCGTCAGTCGATGGTCCCGCCGAGAGAATGAACGGATTCTCCAGTTCGACTCCTAAAAACCTTGATCTTAATCTTGAAGAACTCAAAATCATATCTTTTTGACCCTTAAATAATTACAAATCGCTTCAGCAGCGGATTTACCGTCACGAACCGCTTCCACTATCGTTCCTTCACCCTTTGCCCAATCACCTCCGGAGAAGATGCCTTGTATTGACGTGGTATAGTCCGGAAATGCAGTAATTTCTCTCTTATAATCAGAGTTTAAACCGATAGCTTCAATAACTATATCCGCGGGAATTACAAATTCGGTTCCCGGGATGCTTTCCGGTTTTCGTCTTCCCGATGTGTCTCTTTCCGAAGTAAGTCTTGTCCTGATACATTCCACACCGGTTAATCTACCCGATTCTTCGATGTATCTCACCGGTGCAGTAAGGTAACTAATTACTACACTTCTTTTGAACGCTGCATCCAATTCCGATTGCCAGACCCTCATTTCGGCGAGACCGCGACGATAAAGAAGTATTACTTCGGAAGCACCATGCTCCATCGCTGATGCCGCTACGTCCAGAGAGACATTACCTCCGCCAACTATAACCACTCGTTTGGTTTTAATTTCATTGATGTTGCTTGCTCTTGCCTTTTCAAGAAAGTCCAGCGATGGAATAACTTGGGACAAATTACTATTAGGGATTTGGGTTTCGACGGGCTGTGCGAGACCCGTAGCGATAAATATCGCGTCAAATTCATCAAATAATTCTTCAGGATCGTCAATTTTCGTGTTTAGTCGGAATTCAATCCCGAATCTTTTCGTATATTCGATATCCAGGCTGATTATTTCATCTGACAGACGGAACTCCGGTATACTGCTTGAAGGGACGCCTCCAATCCGTTTACTCTTCTCATAGACAACCGATTTAATTCCCTTTTCAGCGAGTTTTGTTGCGCACGCTAAACCCGCGGGTCCCGCACCGATGATTGCCACTTTAGCATCCGATGAAGCGCTAACTGGAGGAATATAGCCCTCCTGACTGGTAGCAAAGCTGTGTAGTTCTCTTATTCGAATAGGATTATCCATTTTGCCGCGGGTACATTGACTCTGGCAGAAAACTTCTTCAGGACATACCGCTCCGCATATAGCTGCTAAAGGATTTGCATCCCTTATTATTTTTGCGGCATATCCAACATTACCGCTTTGCAATGACCTGATAAATTCGGGGATTGGTATTTCCGCCGGACAGTTCTGCTGGCAAGGAGGTTCGAAACAACTCAAACAGTTTGACGATTCGTGTAAAATCCACTTCAGGTCCGCAATATCAAGTTTTGCGCTCTTTTTAATGAGGTTTTTCTGTATCATGTTCATTTGTCATTCTACTCAGAATAGCGGAATTTTTCCAGATCTTTTTCCGTTATAATGCCGCTTAGCTTTTTGACTGCTTCAATTATCTGAACATAACCGGTACAACGGCACAGATTCCCGGCTAATGCTGTTTTAATCGTATTTTCGTCAGGGCTGCTGTTTTCTAACAGCAGAGCGATAGTTGACATAATCATTCCCGGCGTGCAGAATCCGCAATGAACCGCATCGTATTCTATAAAAATTCGCTGTACAGGATGAAGCGAGTTTATACTATCTGCCACTCCTTCAATTGTCCAGATTTCAGCTCCTTCAATTTGCGGAGCCAATACCAAACAGGAGTTTATAGCTTGACCATTTAGCAAAACCGTGCATGCGCCGCACTCGCCTATCTCACAGCCGCATTTGGTTCCGTAGTAGCCTAAACCATCCCTTAGCAACTGCAACAATGTCCAGTTAGCCGGTATTGATTTCTCATAAAGCAAGCCGTTAAGTTTGAAACCTACTTTTATTTCAACGTTCGTATTTAGGATTGTTTCCATATCAGTTATCCTGTACTATCCCTTTGGACGCCTGCATCAAAGCCCTTTCGATCAAGCCTGCTAATACCGGTTCTTTATATGGCGTAGACCATCTATAACCGCTATGCTTAATCATCAAATCAACCGCAAGCTTACCGGCTTCCTTGAAAAGCTTCGGTTTTATCTTCTCTCCTCTCAGAAATTTCTCCAAATCCTTCATTCTCGATGGAACCGGAAAAACCGAACCTGCCGATATACAAGCATCTATAACCGCGTTATCATCATCAATATCAAGCGCAACTGATATCGTCATGCGTGAGATATTTACAGCCTGACGTCTGCCCAGTTTCAAATATGAATATCCGGTTTTATTGTTCTTCTTGCAGATTATCGAATGAAGTAATTCGTCATTCCTTTTGATAGTAGCGTAAGGGCTGGTGATAAATTCATCCAATCGTGCAATTCTTCTTCCCTTTTTTGATAATAAAACAAGTTCAGCGTCATATATTAGCAACGCAGGGATAGTATCCGCGCAGGGTGATGCGTTGACGATGTTCCCACCGATTGTCCCCCGGTTTCTTATCTGTTTGGAACCTACTTTTCCCGCAGCTATACCTACCAATGGTACGAACTGGCTCACAATCGGATTAGATGCCAATTGCGTATGAGTACATGCGGCGCCGATTTCTATATTATCCTTGTTTGAAGTAACATGATTTAGCTTCAGGTTATTAATATCAAGTAGCTTTACTGGCATCCCGTTTCTCAATTCGAGGATAACGTCGGTTCCGCCTGCGATCGGAACGTATGTATCCTTTGCAAGAAACGTTGTGGCTTCTTCGATACTTTTCGGATTTTCGTATGCCGTCACCCTTATCATGGTCAACCGCCCCTCGCTTTAACCGAACCCCGGGAATCAATCCTGACGAGTTCTTTGCCCAATTTAACTCTCTCCAGAGTAAGGGGTAAGTGCCGTATCCTCATTCCGGTAGCGTTAAACACCGCGTTCGCAATTGCCGGCGCCGCGATTTCGCATGCTGGTTCACCCAGAGATTTAGCGCCCAGAGGTCCGAGTTCGTCCGGATTATGAATCAGAGTCGTTTCAATTTCGGGTATATCGCATGCGGTTGGGAGTAAATACTCATCAAAGTTCGCAACCAATGGATTGCCTTCGCTCTCCGCATAGTTCTCTAACATTGCATAACCGATACCCATGATGACACCGCCATAAACCTGCCCCAACGCCCCACTAAGGTTGACAATCTGTCCCGGATCATGTGAACTGATAAACTTCAATACCCTGACATTACCGGTGATGCAGTCAACTTCAACTTCAGCCAGATTTGCGCCATATACATAAGTAAAATAAGCATCGCCCTGGCCGTTCTCTTCGTTCCAGGTTGTAGGCGGGGATTTATACCAGCCATGTGCGAAGAGAGAGATACCTTTTTGGAAACACTTATCGGCAAGCTCTGAAAATGGTATCTTTCTATCACCTTCAGACGTCTTGTTAGGTGCATACACAGAATTATTCTCGAAAAGCAAGTCTTGCTCAGGACAACGTAATAATTCCGCCGCAACCGGTTTAATCCTTTCGAGTAGTTCATGACATCCCCTTAGAGCGGCGTTACCAGCCATGAACGTTGTCCTGGAAGCTACTGTGGGTCCCGAATCCGGCGAGCGGGAAGTGTCTGCACTGAGAAACCTTATTCTATCAGGGGTAATGCCTAACTTTTCGGATACAATCATTGAAATTGTGGTAGCGGCGCCTTGACCCATTTCTATTAGTCCGGTTGATAAAATCACCGAACCGTCGGTCTGAATAGATATTATAACGCCGGCGGCATCGGTTCCCTCGGCTCCCAGCGATATCCCTCTGTAACTGCAAGATATTCCAATCCCTCTTTTAAATGCTGTATCCCGTTTCTGCTCTCTGTTTTGTTTCCACTTATCAACGAATCCCATCTTTTCGGTAACGTTATCAAGGACTTCCTTAAGGCTAACTTTATGTTTTAGCCCCTGTCCGGTGGCGGTGATGGAATTATCCTTCAGGATATTCTTCAGTCTCAATTCAAGGGGATCGAGATTAAGCTCTTCTGCCAGCTCATCGATTAACGACTCTATGGCAAAACAGATCTGCGGGGAACCGAAGCCCCTCATAGCTCCGGTGTAGCAGTTATTGGTATATGCCGCGTATACGTCTGTTTTTACATTCGGAATGGAGTAGGGTCCGGTTGCATGTACAGCAGAACGCCACGTAACGAATGGCGACATGGCTGCGTAAGCGCCGGCGTCGGCGTAAATCTCGGATTCGATAGCTTGAAGAATACCACATTTCGTCGAGCCGACTTTATAATGAATCTGATAGGAATGCCGCTTGTACGATTCGCGCATCGACATTTCGCGTGTGTTAACCATCTTCACAGGCTTCCCGGTCGCCAACGCAAGAAGCCCTGCCCGGCAACACAGCGCCGACATCGTTTCGTCTTTACCGCCGAAAGAGCCTCCCAGAGTAGCTTGTATTATTCTTACTCTGTTGAGGGAAAGACCCAACACTCTGGCTACTGCTCGCCTGATGGAATAGAGATTTTGCACCGAGCCGGTGATAGTTATACCACCGTTCTCTCCGGGTTCAGCCAATACAGCTTCCGGTTCAATATACGAGTGTTCAATTTTGGATGTGGAGTAATCTCGCTCTAAAATAACATCCGATTTTTCGAATCCCTCATCGATATTGCCCCTTCTTACCTTATGATAAGCACAGAGATTGTTTTCATCGTGGATGAGAATAGCGCCATCCTTGAGCGCAACTTTAGGATCGCTAACCACATCTAATTGTCGGTAATCAACATCAATTAATTCGATTGCTTGCTCTGCAACCTCAATCGATTCGGCAGCAACTATAGCGACAACATCGCCTGAATATCTCACCTTATCGGAACATAACGCCATCTGGTGCGGAATCACCGAACCGAATGATTTCTCTCCGGGAATATCTTCATGTGTTAAGACCGCTCTTACCCCGGGCAGCTTTGCTGCCTTGCCGGTATCGATATTCAGTATCTTAGCGTGAGGATGAGAAGCATAGCATACCATTCCATATAGCTGCCCTTTTGCATTGTAATCCGCCGCATATTTGGCGCGACCGGAGACCTTGTCAAAAGCGTCTACCCTCGGCACCGAGGAACCGACTATTTTATGTTTCGAATCATGTTTCATACAGCGCAATATCATTCTGATTGGGGTATACCATTTAATCCTCTTTTAAGGAGGACTCCAACCATTTCACGACGATAATCAGCGATTGAACGGATATCTGATATCGGCTTAGCTTCTTCCTTGATCAACTTGGCGGCAGTGGAGAGGACGTTATCATTTAATTCTTTGCCCGACAGGTATTCCTCGGTGCGAGGCGCTCTTATAACTGTCGGCGCAACTGCACCTAAGGCAATCCTTACGTTCGTAATGGTTCCGTTTTGCATGGAGTAATTCGCTGCAACCGAGACTTTGCTTATCGCTAACGCCTTCCGTGTAGCCAATCGTAGAAAAAATCCGTTCTCAAATGTCTTATCGAAGCTAATGGAAGTTATCAACTCGTTTTTCTCAAGTACTGTGATACCCGGTCCTTTAAAAAACTTGTCAATAGGGATGCTGCGTCTGCCATTAACCGAGGATAGCTCTAACTCCGCATTCAGCACATATAAAGGCGGAATAAGATCACCTGAAGGGGAGCCATTAGCGATATTACCTCCGATGGTAGCTCTGTTTCGGATCTGAACGGAACCGGCTACGGATGCTGCCTGGACCAACTGGGGCGCTGCCTTCCTCAATTCCGGCGAGTTTTCGATTTCTGAAAACGTAACCAAAGGACCGAGTGAAATCCGATCATTTTCCGTCTTAATTTCGTGGAGTGGTATTAGGCCATCAAGCACGACAAGTTTAGGTAATGATTTACCGTAAACCTCATAGAATTTAACGAGCAGGTCGGTACCGCCTGCTATAGGCATCACATTACATCCATTTAAGGTTTCCAGTGCCTCATCCAATGTTGTGGGATTTATGGTTTTATACTTTGTCATTTTGCACACTTAAGCCGTTTATTCTCCTCGAAGCCAATTCCACCGCCTCGAATATTTTCTCATAGCCGGTACAGCGGCAAAGATTACCTGATAAGGCTCTTCTTATTTGCTCCCTCGAAGGCTCAGGATTCTCATTCAGCAGGGCTACGGTTGACAGAAGTAAGCCTGGGGAACAAAAACCACACTGGACCGCGCCAGTCTCCGTGAAAGCTTCTTGCGCCGGATGCATTTCTCCTTCGATTGATAGCCCTTCTATAGTTGTAACTTCTCTATTTCGTACCTGTGACGCTAAGATCAAACACGAGCAAACCGGTTTTCCATCCAAAAGCACGGTGCAGGCTCCGCATTCACCCTTTCCGCAACCTTCTTTGGTGCCTACGAGATCTAACTGCTCTCTCAGTAAATCAATGAGACGTAATCCCCCCTTTACGTTAATAGAGACTCTCTTGTTATTCAGTACAAAATCTAACTTCATTTATTTCTTAATCCTTGCCAGACTTTTTCCGGAGTTACCGGTAGTTCCCTAATGCGTACCCTAACAGCGTCAAAAACCGCATTCGCCACAGCGGGAGCGATACCCATCAGAGGTTGTTCACCGAATCCCTTAGCGCCGAAAGGTCCGTCCGGATACGGTTCCTCAACTATGAGTGGAACTATCTCAGGTTGATCCTGAGCTGTCGGTATAATGTAGGTTGAGAATTCAGGATTAATAATTGCGCCCCGTGAATCGCTTTTCATATCTTCCATTACGGCATACCCCAATCCCTGCAAAACCCCGCCCTCAATTTGCCCTTCAGCCAATGTTGGATTTATCGCCTTCCCCACATCATGAGCCGACCATATTTTCAAGATATTTATCTCCCCTGTTTCTCTATCCACTTTTACCTTCGCCAGGTTAGTAGCCCAGGCGTATGTTACATATACGTCTCCAGTCCCGGTTTTGTCATCGAAAGTTGTCGGTGGTGAGGTATGCCAACCTTCGGCGGATAATGACAACCTCTTAAACGAGCAGGACTTAATTACTTCTATCAACGGTATGGAGTCTCCCTTATTCGATACCAGTCCGTTATCGAAATCGATTTCATCCAATGAGCAGCCTAACATCTCGGATGCTTCGCTTCTTAATGTGTTCCTGATTTTAGTACAGGCATCCTTGAGTGCATTACCCGACATGGTTGTTGCGCGCGAGGCGACAGTAGGCCCCGAATCGGGAACTCTGCTGGTGTCGGTGGGAATCATATCTACGCATTCAAGCGGCACTCCGATTTCGTCCGCCACGATCTGTGATAATACAGTTATCATGCCCTGACCCAATTCGGTTGTTCCAACACTGAAAGAAACAGATCCATCGGCATGAACAATTACTCTGGCGCCGGTGCGTGCCATATGTTTACCTCCGGCGCCCAACCCAACGCCGTAAAAAATGGTAGAGAAACCATAACCCACACCGTCCTGCTTACATCCGCCAGGAGTCCAGCCCGAAACCTGGATCACCTTGTCCAAACTCTTTTCCAATCCAACGCTGTTTTTCAATTTTTGACCGGTAATTGTTTCATCGCCAACCCGAAGGAGATTCCGTCTTCTGATCTCAACCGGATCCATGTCAAGTCTATTTGCGAGTTCATCCATCTGGGATTCGGCGGCGAATAACACCTGAGGAGACCCGAATCCCCTGAACGCACCGCAGGGAACTTTGTTCGTCGCTACCGCGTAACTATCGACTTTGACATTCGGGCATCTGTACGGACCTACCGCATGAACGGTACCCCTGAATAACACCACCGCTGATAAGGTCGAATATGCCCCGCCATCGATTATATATTCAACCTCCACAGCCCTCAAAATGCCATCCCTGGTCACTCCCGATTTGTAATATGTCCATGAGGGATGGCGTTTGGACATTGCAATCATATCTTCGGTTCTATCGTAGGTCAGTTTGACAGGCTTGCCCAACTTCATTGCCGGCAATGCCGCCTGGCAGGCAATCAACGAGGGTACATCCTCTTTGCCGCCGAATGCCCCGCCTGTAGCGGATTGAATTACCCTGACCTTACTTTCTGGTAGGTTAAGGGATTTGGTAACGGCTTCCCTGACATAAAAAGGACATTGCATACATCCGCGTACTTCGATAGTGCCGTCCGGATAAGGGATAGCGGTTACAGAATGAGGTTCGATGTAGGCATGTTCCTGATAAGGTGTCCTGTATATATTTTCTAAGATAATATCACATTTTTTGAATGCCGATGACGGATTGCCGCGTCTGATCTTTAAATGCTTGAAGATATTGTCATCTCCGAAGATGTGAATATCGGGGTGATTTCGAGCTTCGAGGATATCCAGAATTGCGGGAAGTTCCTTAATTTTGAGCTTGGCATTTTTAGCGACGGTTCTCGCAGTTTCTCGGTCTTTTGCCACAACCACCGCTATCGGTTCGCCTACATAATTCACATATCGTTCAGCCAGCAGCGGTTGATCGTCTATGACTACCGGTATAACGTTTTTTCCGGGAATATCCTTGCAGGTAAATACACCTTCTATACCCTTTTTCTTGATAATGCTTTCGGTATTAATGCACTGAATTATTCCTCTGGCAACCGGTGAACGAATTACCGCAGCGTGCAGCATGCCATGGTATTTCGAATCATCCGCGAAAAGCCCTCCTCCCTTCACGCGCGTAATACTCTCCGGTCTCTGTACTCTTTTACCTACAACACTCATTATTTACTTGCGATATCCTGTATTAGCAAAGATGGTTATTCTTGTTGGTCACACATTGTAAGCGCCATAATTGATTTGCATGTATGCAGTCTGTTTTCGGCTTCCTGATAAATTACCGAATGAGGTCCATCGATTACCGAATCGGTCACCTCATTTCCCCTGTCCGCCGGAAGGCAGTGCATGTAAATGGAATCCCTATTCGTGATCGACATTATTCTGTCATCGCATATCCAGTGCTTATAATTAGCAGCCAATTTCAATGCTTCATCAGGATTGCCGAAAAGCTCCAACACTCCCCAGCTCTTGGGATAAACGATATCCGCATTTTCGAATGCTGCATCCATGGAATCGACTATTTCGAAACTCCCGCCGCCATCTCTGGCGTTGTCATGGGCTAATTCAATCTGGTCATCCATTAACCTAAATTCAGGAGGATGAGCCAATACGACATCCATTCCGTATCTGGTCATTAATGTTATCAAGCCCTGCGGAACCGAAAGCGGCTTGGCATAGCTGGGAGCATAAGCCCAGCTTACCGCTATCTTCAATCCCTTCAAATTCTCCCCGAATCTTTCTTTTATAGTCATCAGATCCGCTAATGTTTGAAACGGGTGATCAATATCGCACTGCATATTAAATACCGGTACCGAAGCGTGGTGTGCCACGTCCCGCATATATTTGTTTCCCTCGCCGGGAACAAGATCATGCCTTATTGCGATAGCATGACCGTAGGATGCCAGAATTATGCCCATATCCTTGGGGCTTTCCCCGTGCGCCGCCTGAGATGTGGACGCTTCTATGAAGTGTGCATGTCCTCCGAGTTGCGTTATGCCTGCTTCAAAAGAGTTGCGTGTCCTGGTGGACTTATCAAAGAAGAAGAGGAAAACTGTTTTATCAGGAAGGAGCCTGTGAGGAATATTTTCCAGTTTTTGCTTCTTCAGCTTTGATGCGAAGTCAATAGCTGTATCGATTTCTTCCCTCGTCCATTCCCGGGTTGTGATGTAATCTCGACCTGAGAGCTTTTGTAACATAACTTTTTTCCGCTGTAAGATACGGGTTTAAGGAATTTTAGGCTAATCTTAGAATTAAATTAATTTTTCGTTTGGTTTTCTAAAAATGTATTATATCTATGCAGTAATGCAAGTGATTTTATTGAATGATCTATCCTGAGTATCAATGTATGGAGAGATGAAATGAAAAAGCATTTGGACAAAATCATAATAGTTTTACTCATGGGTTCTATATGGGGAGCGTTTGAGGTTTTCGGGGTGGAATTGCTCAAGGCAATTCAAGTACCGCATAAATCGCCGTTTCTGTTTTCCTTTGCCTTGATGGTTATGATCGCCTCCAAAAGACTGAATGATTTCCCCGGCTCAGCCATATTAATCGCCGCGGTAGCATTGTTCTATAAATCATTTTCACCGGATTTTCAGGTATGCTGGGCAACACAGACCACCGCGATTTTAACCGCTGGTATCGTGTTTGAAGTAGGCTACAGGCTATTTAGGAATCGCATTGCCAGCGGCATGCTATGGCGTTCGCTCGCCGCTATCGTCATAGGATACGGCGCATATATCGCTCTGCTTTCTTTCGATGCAGTAGTTAATCCGGAAGCATTTGCCGCTTGCGGCGGAATCGCCGGAATGTACGGCTATCTATCATCGAGCGGAACTTATGCTACTATTCTATCCGTAATTACAATCAATCTGGGATTTTACGCAGGCGAGAAAACAAAATCGATGTTAAACGATCAGACTTATGCTTTCGTCCCCTTAGCCACGAAAGCACTTGGCTTAATCGTCATATCGATCGCCTGGATTGCCCAGCTTGCATACTAACTCTGAGATAC
>WJIR01000213.1 GCA_014730175.1 Candidatus Zixiibacteriota bacterium | reverse complement strand
ATTCAATATCCCGTAGGTCGGGTTCCGAACGCCGACGCAGTCGACGTGAGAAACCCGGCAATTTGATAAAGTACTCTGCATCGGGTTTCTCCCGCGCTAATGCCCCGATTTATCGGGGAACCCGACCCACAACTATTTCTTCGCTTCGTGCTCCGGTCCGCGCCCAAGCGGTATAACCGAATCGACATTCGAATGCGGGCGCGCGATAATATGCACCGCAACCACTTCGCCGACTCTGGATGCGCCGTTCTGTCCGGCTTCGCAAGCGGCTTTCACCGCCGCCACATCGCCGCGGATAACTGCGGTGACATAACCGCCGCCGGTTTTTTCATAGCTGACAAGTTCAACTTTCGCCGCTTTAACCATTGCATCAGCCGCCTCAACCATTGCGGGAAAGCTGCGGCACTCAATCATTCCTAAAGCTTCTGCCATTTTATTCCTCCGTTATATGAAAACAATAAACAAATTTCATTGGTCAAATCTATCTTTTAAGTACTGACTCCCTTTCAGCGTGAGTTTTGATGCTATCAGCTATTGATTCGATCACTTTATACATATCAGTATTTTTGTGAACAATTTCGACTTTTTCATCCTGCTCATTATAGCTGCCGAGGTAATCAACCGGTGATTCAAATGCGTGTCCAAGAACTTTATCAAAAAATCCCTTGCCAAGAGTATATCTTGCTTTCGCCCTGATTGTTAAAGTTGAATTACCCCCCGATTCAGGAGTAACGACAATAGACATTGCAATCATAAAATTGCGCATGCCAAGAAATCCAGCCCAAATATCTTTCAGGAACTTTGGTGAGAAACTGCTATAGTCAGTTGTTAGAAGTAAAACATCCGAATTAGCCTCAGTTATCAAAAAACCTTGATTTAACAATTCAGTTGCTGCAATTTGAAATACAATTCTTGAGTCACAAGATATACTCATTTTCAGTGGTGTGAAGTCTAATTTTGAGTAGTCTATTTCTTTTTCACCTTTAATATCCAAGGTATCCATGTCAGGCCTATATTCGAAAGCTTCTTCAAGATCGGACTGCCGTATCTCTTTACCGGTATAATTTTGCCCTGTGCCATCAGCAAAGAGAATCCAATCCAATTTATCGATTTCTATCTGCAGCTCCAACTTAGAATTCACTTTTTGATAGGTTACAATCGAATCGCTGACCTTATGTATCTGGCACATAATAGGCTTACTCAAGTTCTTTAGCTTTATGTAATCTGAAGTGTACTCACCGTGAATATTAATACATGACAATGATACAACTAGAATTACAATGAAAACAGTCCTAATCATGATTATCTATCCCGTGGATTCGGTTTACTTGTCCGAAGAAGGTGCTGTAATGCCATGATTCTCTACGCATCATATAGTACCTTACCCTTTTCCAGAATCCCGTTAATAAACTGATCTCCTATCTTAATACGTCTCGATAATTCATCGGGAGTAAGCACCCATACCTCTATGGGGACCGTTCTCTCAGAGTCTGAAAGAATTCTTCTAACGGCCACCCAGCGATCAATGAATCGTTCAGAGGTTTTTTTAATCACTAAAAGATCAATATCGCTATCAGGTTTTGGCGTTCCATAGGCATGTGATCCATAAAGGATGATCTTCTGCGGGGAATACTCCCTGACCAGCTTATCGGATATCTTCTTAATCATCTTTTTTGTATTTCGTACAGACATTATCAATATTCCTCAAGCTTCGGATCACCTCTCCACAACTCTCCCCGTTAAATTCTCAACCGCCTCAATCGCCGCCCGGTAACCGACATCGATATCCCGTTCTTCACCACCGAGATATACTCTGCCGAAGGAACCGAAGGTTCGGACTTCCAGTATATTGATCTCTGCCGCCTTTTCAGCTTCGTTCGCCGCCAGCGCGGCATAAGCCGCCGGTTCCAGCTCCATTACATACAATGTCTGACCGGCGATTATCATATTGCCGTATCGCATCCGGTTAATCATCTGCGCTTGATGGTCATCGAGCCTGCGTATGATTTGACTGGAGAGGACTTTCGGTTTCCAGCGGTCTTCCTCGGTCAACTCCAGCGCATCGAGGATTGCCTGTCCTGCTTTGCGCACATCAGCCTGCGAATCGGAATGGATCTCCAGAAGGCCGTATAAACGCTCGACAACCTGCATTCCGGGAGTCACGTGTGTAGCTTTCAGGGCAACATCGGTTATACGGTTAATCTCGATTCCGGGTGAGATCTCGACATACAACGACGCCTGTCCCGCGATAGGCAAAAATCCCTGCGCTACCGTGCCTAAAAAGGCGGCGTACTGGGGTTGGATACTATCTAAGAAAACGTAAGACCGTAAATCAAGCAAATCATGCTCCTCCGTTGGTCGGGTTCCGAACTCCGATGCTAATCGGGGTAAGATACCCGACATTCCTTTTATTCCGGCTGTGTCGGGTTTCTCCTTCCCCTCGCGGGGAACTCAAAGCCGGACCTACTTTGACTACAGTTATCTCTCAACTTCTCTTCCTGTTACGCTTTTAATAGCTTCTACCGCCGCTCGGTAACCGACATCGATATCCCGTTCCTCGCCGCCAAGGTAAACCCGCCCGAATGATCCGAACGAACGAACCTCCAGGATATTTATCTCCGCCGCTTTTTCGGCTTCGTTTGCCGCTAAGGCGGCATAAGCTGCCGGTTCCAGTTCCATTACGTACAATGTCTGCCCGGCGATAATCATATTTCCGTGACGCATCCTATTAATCAATTGCGTCTGGTGATCATCCAGCCTGCGGATAACCTGGCTGGATAATACCTTCGGCTTCCAGCGGTCTTCTTCCTTCAGTTCCAATGCATCCAGAATCGCCTGCCCCGCCTGACGAACATCGGCTTGAGAATCCGAATGTATCTCCAGTAATCCGTACAAACGCTCCACGATCTGCATCCCCGGAGTCACCCTGGTGGATTTGAGCGCAATGTCGGTGATACGGTTTATCTCAATTCCCGGCGATATCTCCACATATAGCGATGCCTGCCCGGCGATGGGCAAAAACCCCTGCGCCACCGTTCCCAGAAAAGCGGCATACTGGGGTTGGATACTATCTAAGAAAACGTATGATCTTAAGTCAACCACTCTACGCTCCTAAATTTCCGTAAATTCCTCAATAGGTACTTTTATCTGTTTTTTTGCGGTTTTTCCACGGGAATAAATCTCCGTGTAATTCTTTTCAATCTTTTTCAATGTCTCGGCTTCGAAATATTGTTCGCCGCAATATTCACACTCTTCGCACGGTACATTGTTTACCACAAGAAACTGACTATTATGTCTATATTTATACTGCACCCTCTTTGAAGTGAAATTTTTATTCCCGCAAAAACTGCAAGCATTGGTCATTACTAACCTCGATAGTTAAATACAGTATGAACCGGTTTATCTCATTCACGTCATTTGCATTGAACACGACTCATTAAATTCTATAAGGATTCAGTAAATTCCTCGACCGTTAATCCCGCTTTCGAAATCAAACTCCGCAGTGTACCACGCGCCACTTCGGGATGATTGGGTACTGACAAAGTAGCTATATGACCTTGTTTCGTCAATATGATATGGCTCCCACGCTGTCGTGCTATCTCCCAACCGAATTTCTCAAATACTCTGATAACCTCTTTCGGTTTAAGTATTGGCACTACCGTCATTAGACATTAACCTCAACTTGACGAGTAGCAACAGTCAGCGGCATCCCTTTTTCTGCACGAACTTCAAGACACTCCTTTATCGCTTCCCGTATGTTTTCTTCAGCTTCCTGCTCGGTTTTTCCCTGACTAACGCAACCAGGAATTGAAGGACAGTCGGCGATATACATCCCATCTTCGTCTTGATGTATCGTTATTACAAATTTCATAAATTGAGTCCTCTGCCGTTTTAGGATTTATACTATTAAACTTTGAACCACTTCCCTTGATTCATATTAATCGCACGCTTGGCTTAACCAATTCCCTTCGCTTTACTCGATAGGCGCAGTATTATAACTAAGGTCAATTCGAAATCGTTACCTCTTTCGCCTCTTTACTTATCTTTATCCCCGCCGAAGCGCCTATCCGCGTCGCTCCTGCTTGTATCATTTTCTGAGCGTCGGCATAGCTTTTTATACCACCGGCTGCTTTGACACCCATTTTGGTTCCTTTTACCACCTCACTCATCAGCGCCACATCATGCGCGGTCGCTCCCCCGGGACCGAAACCGGTGGAAGTCTTTACGAAATCGGCGCGAGCCTTTTTCGAAAGCTGGCAGGCGCCTACTTTTTCCTCGTCTGTCAACATTGCCGCTTCGATAATCACTTTGCAGATAGCGCTTCCATCATGGCAGGCTTCGGTTACCATCCGGATATCTCTCAGGACATAATCATCATCCCCGCCTTTTAATTTGCCGACATTTATCACCATATCGATCTCTTTCGCCCCATCGCGAATTGCCCGGCGCGCTTCCATTGCCTTTATCTCCGAGGGAGTCGCTCCCAATGGAAAACCAACCACCGAACAGACTTCCACATCTGTCCCCATGAGAAGCTGCGAACAGAGTTTGACATAACATGAATTCACGCAAACCGCCGCAAAACCATATTCTTTGGCTTCGTTACAGAGCTTGGTTATATCTTCCGGAGTAGCTTGAGGCTTAAGCAGTGTGTGATCGATATATTTCGCTACATCCGAAGGAACATCCTTGCCGTTGGGGGTGTAACCGATACGTCCCGCTCCGGCATCTATCATTTTCTTGATTTCATCAGGATCGATATCGGTGGCATGTCCGTAATGAATGAAAACGTTTTTCCCGTCCGAACAGACGATATTATCGTCTACGGCGGTGCAGGTTCCCCCGATAATCGACTGGATGCGCCCGGCTATTTTCGCTAAATCCTCGGAATCGAGATTGCTTATATCCACGGGTGTAGAAGATGAAACCGTCGGTGAAGATGGGGATTTTCCTGTATCGAGATCATCGATCATAGCGACGCGTTTCTTATGGCGATCCACCGTACATTCGGTAGAAAGGAACATATCGATAATCTGCTTCGCAAGTTCGAAACCGATTAAACCGGCGCCTAAAGTGACCACGTTAGCGTCATTGTGTTCACGGCTGTTCCGGGCCGAAGATACATCGTAACAGAGCGCCGCACGAACTCCCTTAACCTTGTTGGCAACCATACAGGAACCGATACCGGCGCCATCGATAATTATCCCCCGGCTGCATTCGCCACTACTGACCTTCGATGCCACCGCATAGGCGAACCGGGGATAATCAACCGAATCCACCGAATGAGTCCCACAGTCTTCCACATTAACGCCCTTGTGTGATAGATAATTTTTAAGCTTCTCTTTTAATTCATAACCGCCATGATCGGCGCCAATAGCTACTTTCATCACGCAACCTGCTTCAAGTTCAAATTCCCCGAATAAAATGGTTCCTCAAAATACTTCCATATTATGGTATAAGTCAAGGGAGTTTTTCACAGGCATCGATATTTCGGCGAATAACCGATTGGCAGCCAAAGGCTGTTCATCGGTAGGTCAGCGTCATGCCTCCTGAGATCGTTCTAACAATGATAGCTAATTAAATCCTGTACTCAAAGTGCATTTCTTCTATTGATTATTCAAATAAAAAAGGTGCGGGGAATCGTTCCTCGCACCTCTTTTTATTAAACCTTTATAGCTTATTTCAGCAGCGACATCTTCTTCGTGAATGTATTCTTGCCGGCAGTTAGTTTATAGAAATATACGCCTGATGCCACCTGCGATGCATCCCAGGTTACAAAATACTCTCCTGCCTGCTGCGCTCCGTCAACCAGCGTTTCGATCCTCTGCCCGCGAAGATTGTAGATATCCATCCGTACTCTGGATGCTTCAGGAAGCGTGTACGATATCGTGGTGCTGGCGTTGAACGGATTAGGGTAGTTGCCCACGAGCTCTAATTCTTCGGGAACTGGTTCTGTATTTTCCGAATTTCCAATTAAGTTCCATTCCAGATTTTCAGGAAATCCCTCCGGTTCGGTTACCGTGAATATAAATGAGTCGACATCGCAGGATTGCCAACCATAGAAATCACCGCAGTTCGATTTGTATATATAATCGCCTATTGGCGCTGAATAGGGTATTTCTTGCTTAAGATGAACACTAATCTCTCCATATGGATCAATCACATTATTCATAAACCGGCCCACATAGAAAGTATATCCATTTAGAGAAACAGTGACCCAAGCATCAGTATTGACTCCATAGTCATTAGGATTCCCCACAACCCCGGTGTACCAAAACGCTCCACCGGCAGGAATGACTACGGGCTCCTCATCCGGAATCATTGACACCTCCGCATCGCAAGCCGGATAATCGAATAATTCCCACCAGGTGACTTCGCCCAATTGATACGAGACCCCTAAAATGTCCGTATCCGTGTCTTGATCCATATCTGTTGCATATACTCCTCTTGCGTAGCTGTAGTCAGATCTTAAGATATGTTTTACGAAACTTTCTCCTTGGTTGTTTTCCTTCCTTTCCCACCATGCGATGTAACTTTGGTCTCTTGAAGTCCCAACCACGTCTATATCGGTGTCGCCATCCACATCAATTGCGAATACTGATTGAGGATTATCCACATTGTCGATCACATGCTTAGTGAAATTACCATCACCATCATTTTCCCACCAGGCTATCTCATCCTGACTTGCACCCGCGGCTAAGACATCGGTATCATTATCCACGTCCATATCCGCTAAATATATCTCGAATGGCTCATTAAATACCCCGGCAATAACCCTTTTAGTGAAGTTCTCTGAACCATCATTTTCCCACCACGAAATTTCACCGCTGCCCTGTGCGGCACCGACAATATCAATATCGGTGTCACCATCAATATCCGCCGCAGAAACACAGCGGGCATTATCATAATCAATCTCAACAATATGCTTGGTCCAATTCCAACTACCATTACTCTCCCACCAAGCTATCTCATCATCCAACTGCGCGGCTCCGATAATATCAATATCATCATCAGAATCGAGGTCTACAGAGTAAACACAGCACGCTCCGCTAAAATCCTCGCTTATGATATGTTTCGTGAAATTCCCATTGCCGGAATTCTCCCATACTGAAATCTCATTTGCGTAATATGATGTCCCGAGTACATCAATATCGTCATCACTGTCTACATCATCTGCATGAACACATAGAGCATTGGTGAACGATGGATCGAAAACCCGCTTGGTAAACTGCTGATTACCATCGTTTTCCCACCATGCCATTATGACCGCAGCCCATGTGGTTCCTATAATATCTTTATCTCCGTCATTATCCAGATCGGCGGCATAAATATCCCAGGCCCCGCGGAAAAAATTATCAATCACATGTTCCTCCCAAACAATCCCGGCGGTTGTGCCCACGTTATAGTTTGTTATTATGACTATAAAAATCAGAGACAGTAATTTCATCTATTCCTCCTTCCGCATTATGGTTGCTTGAAGTATGTGATATAGAGGATTTTCTCCTTTTTGCTGGCAATAATCTATTTTAAAAGCAGCATTTTGTTGATAAAGGAATCACTCCCGATGGTCAGCTTGTAGAAATAAACCCCCGATGCTGCTCGAGTTGCATCCCAGGTTACCGAATGTTTTCCCGCGGATCGAGGACCGTCAACCAGTGTTGTGACCCTCTGGCCACGAAGATTGTATATTTCAAGGCGCACTTTGGATCGTTCCGGAAGCGTATAAAAAATCGCAGTTTTTGCATTAAATGGATTGGGGACATTACTGCAGGGATTATATTCTTCAAAAATTGTACCCGTATCTCCCTCGCCGTTTCCATTAAATCCTGTCGATTCTGCTACGGTGAATATGAATGAGTCCAGGTCGCAGGGAAACCAACCAAAGAAGTCCCCGCAATTCGCCCTGTAAATGTAATCTCCAGGCGGTGCGGAGTCTGGCACCTCCTGCTCAAAATGCATGCTGATCTCTTGGTGAGGAGTTAGTACAATATTTAAAAAGCGCTGGAGGAAAAAGCTGTGTTCGTTCATTGAAACTGTCGTCCAAACATCGGTATTAAGTGCGTATTCATTTGGATTTTCCAGCGTTCCGGTGAATCCAAAAGACCCCCCAGCAGGGACAATAATCGGATCATCATCCGGATGCATCGATACCTCTGCATCACAAGCAGGAAAATTAAGTAATTCCCACCAGGCAATGACACCTGCGTTATAAGAAGTGCCGAGAATATCAATATCATCATCTCCATCAAAATCTCTGGCATACACACCACGGGCATATGGAAAACTGCCCAACGAGTGTCTAATAAACCTGAATCCTCCTAAGTACTCACGATTCTCCCACCATGCTATAAAGTCACTGCCAGCCGAAGTACCTACTATATCCACATCCAAATCGCCATCCACATCGATAGCCTGTACGGCTTGAGGACTGGCGAGAGTATCAATAATATGCTTATTAAAGTTCTCTTCACCATCATTTTCCCACCATGCTAATTGATTCATACCTGCGCCAGCGCCTATAACATCTATATCGTTATCACTATCTAAATCGGCACAATAGATATCAATTGGATCGACAAACCAAGTGGCAATCGAGTGTTCTATGAAATTCTCACTGCCATCATTTTCCCACCATGAAATTTCGTTCTCTTCCTGAGCCGCTCCAATAACATCAATGTCATTATCTCCATCCATATCCGCTGCGTAAACACTACGTACATCCGTGAAATTATGGACTATAGTATGCTTAATCCAAATCCAGTTAGTACTGTTTTCCCACCATGCGATTTCACCGATAGCTTCGGCGGCTCCGATAATATCAACATCATCATCCCCGTCAAGATCGACCGCATAGATATTACAAGCATTATGAAAACCACTGCCCACAAGACGCTTAAAAAACTCACCGTTTCCTAAATTCTCCCATAGCGAAATCTTATCTGCTACATATGAAGCTGCCAGGATATCAACATCGCCATCGTTGTCAAGGTCGTCAGCATGCACACATATCGGGTTTTGGTACGGAGCCGTAAGAACATGTTTGGTGAACTCTAAATTCCCACCCTCGTTTTCCCACCATGCCATTTCGTCCGCATCATAAGCAGCGCCTATGACATCCTGATCCCCATCGTTGTCAAGATCTGCTGCATAAACATCGTATGCACGGGTAAAACCGTCATCAATCACATGTTTTGTCCATAATGGACCCGCGCTAAAAGTTACGCTATAAAACACTCCTGATATTATTGTAACAATTAATAACACACGCATCATAACTTCATCTCGCGAATGGTATTTTGGATAAAGGCAGGGGATTCCCCTGCCTTAAGGAGATTCTTTCTTATTTCAGCAGCGACATCTTCTTCGTGAATGTATTCTTGCCGGCAGTTAGTTTATAGAAATATACGCCTGATGCCACCTGCGATGCATCCCAGGTAACGGAATACTGTCCCGCTTGTTGAGCTGCATCGACCAGCGTTTCGATCCTCTGCCCGCGAAGATTGTAGATATCCATCCGTACTCTGGATGCTTCAGGAAGCGTGTACGATATCGTGGTGCTGGCGTTGAACGGGTTGGGATGATTGCCCATAAGTGCGTAGTTTTCGACCTGTACTCCTTGTTCGTCATCCATCCAATCGGAACTATCCCAATCATCCACATCGGTATGCTGCCCATCGCCGTCGGTCACGGTGAAATAGAAGAAAGCGGAATCCTCCACCCAATCGGGATACTCACCGGTGTAGGCAATATAAGTGTAATCACCAAGCGGAGCCCAGCCGGGAACATACTGTACGACAGGATCATACTCATGATAGTAGCCAGCAGGAAATACCACTTCTTCCCATTTTTTCACCGGTCCGTAGGGATCGCCCATAGGAGAGGTTAGCATTGTCCATACATCACGGACGATGGATTCCTCACATTCATTGGATAAAATGCCGTTGAATGTAAAGAAGCTGTCCTGCGGTACCAGGATAGGATCCCCGTAAGGCACCATATCCACCGCCAGGCAGATATCGCCCTGATGGAAATAATAGGCGCCCATGTCATTGCGGGTTCCGTCTGGATCGTCATACATCGGATCGGGATCGCCCGCATCTATACAAGGGGAATTCTCAGATAGGTAAAAGGTCCCGGTTTCAAAGAGAGGATCCTGAGAAATGCACCCAATACCCGGTCCGATGCCTGAATAATTCGTTGGAGTATTATTCCACACGTCAGCATAGTCAAACTCGGTTTCAAGAGAATAAGTATTAACGATACCGGCATAGCCGCCTGAGTTTCCAGTGATTATATTATTCTTCAGAGTCGTAACATTGGAGTAACCTATCGTGATGCCAGATCCAAGTTCGGTACAGGTATTATTAGAAACTGTGTTATTGATCACATCACAAAAATTACTAACGGTTATTTGAATACCACCACATTGATAAGTACCCGAATTATACGTGACTTCGTTTCGTTCGATAAGTGATAAGTAGCTTTCCAAATTGAATATTCCGCCAGCATGCGAGTTGGATATGTTGGATGTGATTTTGTTTCCAATCATAGAGATTGCAATACAACCCTTCGTACCAATCCCCGCACCGCCAGCCGGACTTATCATGAGATGATTATTGTGGATATAATTGTCCTCAACAAGAGCCGACTCGCAATAGTACAACGCTATACCACAACCATACATTAGATATCCGTTGTTATATGCAATCTCATTGCCCCGGATCAGCGGATTAAGTCCACGATATGCATATACACCTGCAGAATTATTGTCCCTGATAATATTATCAATTATCGAAGGACCGGATAGACGTATATATATTGCACCTGTTGATTGACCGGAACATCCCGTGATAGTGAAACCGGAAATTACCGACGAGCGAGTCTCATCTGATGTAAAATATACAGCGGGACTCGGTCCATTAGAGTAGATAGTTGTGTTTTCGGGTCCCTCCAGGGATTTTACCGTTATTCCTTTGCCGCTAAAATCGATGGTGTTGTAGTCACCTGGACGAACGATTACAGTATCCCCTTCAGCGGCAGCATCTATCGCCTGCTGAATTGTGGTATAGTCGTCCGGTACATAAATGGTCTCCGAAATCGCAAGTTGAGAAAATAGTAGCACGATTGCTACAACACTGGGAATTAGATAGCGAAGCATAAAACCTCCAATGAATAAGTCTTTTTATTTAAAATTGCACACATATTGCCCCAAAGGCGTAGTTAAGAAGACACTTTTATTTATAATGATAAAATAGTCCATCAATTTTCAATAGTCAAGTTATTTTTTAATTTTATAAATTTATTGCGTGAGTATCTCTCATTAACAAGAAAGCTATCTCCTATTCAATCTACCATTTATTTTAGACATTTCAATTGCTTCCCTTTAAACAAGCAACTAAATTACGTAATTTGGCTAAAAACAAAAATCCGAAAGAGAGTTTAGATTCGGATACAAGGCGATACCCGATTAACATTATGAGTATTCTAAACAAATGGTACATAAAGGTCTCAATTGCATTAGTGATACTATTTTTTCTTGCAAAATCGCTTGTTGAGAATATAGACCTGGTCAAAGATTACGAATGGGATTTTAAATTCGGTTTTGTTTTAATGAGTATATTGCTGGTATTGTTTAACTTCATGTTTTTGTCAAATCTATGGAGATTAACAGTGAAGTACTTCAGTCACGTCAATTTGCCATTTTCAAAGTCATATCGAATATGGGTACTTTCCAGCCTCGGAAAATATGTACCAGGTAAAATATGGGCAGTTGCTGGAATGATATACATGGTAGAAAAGGAGGGGGTTCCACGTAGCGCTGCTATAGTATCATCCTTATTTTACCAATATCTCAATATCGTCGCCGGTTTTATCTTCGTGGCTTTCGGCGCATTCATTTACTTTGAGCAGTGGCTGAGACCGGAGTTTTTTTTAATAGGTATCCCCATTATCTTGCTATCAATTTATCCTCCTTTTGCATCACGGTTGATAGGGATTGCGCTTGGTCTCCTTAAGATCAAGGGGGAATTTTCATCGATAAAATATCGCAAGTCTATGCTAATATTACTGGGTCATTTGGTTAGTTGGTTGCTATATGGAATTGCCTTTTTTATCTTTGTCAATAGCATTCTGGATTTTCCTACCTCTCAATTCATACCGCTAACCGCGGTTTTTGCTGGCTCCTACATAATTGGCTTTCTGAGCTTTTTTGTTCCTGGCGGATTAGGTGTCAGGGAAGGAGTTATGTCGGGATCTTTAGGATTGCTACTGCCTTCATCTATCGCTGTCACGGTTTCGTTATTTTCAAGATTATGGTTGAGTATTGCGGAGGTTTTTATGTATATTAGCATTCCACTATTAAAGGTATTAATACGTATTAATGATGATCACACGGTTAGTAAGGTATGAGAATATGATGGAGAAAATGGAAAATAGCGTTAAATGGTGGTTTATTCCCGTCTACGCCATAATTTTGGTTATATTCTTTAGGGAATTCATTCTTAGCAATGGATTTATGTACGGCACCGATACGGTTGAAGCTGGGTATATGTTTAGAGCCTTCTTAGCCGGATATGTTAAGCAACATTGGGCTCTCCCCCTCTGGAATCCATACCTTTTCGGGGGGATGCCGTTTGTGGATGCGATGCACGGGGATACTTTCTTTCCGCTTTCCTTCATACAATTTATTATGCCGATACATCGCGCCCTTGGATGGAAACTCATCCTGGCGATCCTCGCCGGCGGGATTATCGTATACTACTACTTCCGTAATCTCAAATTCTCACCGATGGTCTGCTTCTGGGGCGGATTGCTTTACTTGATGAACAGTTTCACCGTCTCCCTGGTCTATGCGGGTCACGACGGGCGGATGTATGTCAGCGTCCTTTTTCCGCTATTGCTGATGACAATCGACCGGATATTCCGTAAGCCGAATTTCGTCTCCCTGTTTTTCTGGTCAATATCGTTCTCCCTTCTGGTTCTGGCAAACCATCCCCAGCTTGCATATTTCGCTATGTGGGGGGTGGGCGCTTATGTGGTTTTCCGGCTGATTGTGTTATTGACCGAAAAGGTAGATATAAAGCAGGTCGCGCTCATCGGCACTTTGATTGTCTGCGGTATAGTAATCGGGCTCGCCGGATCGATAGTCCAGCTTGCGCCGCAATATGTTTATGTGAACGAACATTCGCCTCGGGCTGAAGGCGGCAAAGGATGGGAGTATGCCAAATCATGGTCGAACCATCCGGAGGATATCGTATCGCTGGTTAATCCGGATTTCGTCGGCACCAGCGTAGGCGAACCGGATACTTATTGGGGCAGAAATGCCTTTAAATTGAACAGCGATTATGCGGGATTCATACCGATTATCTTTGCAATCATTGCTTTAGCTTACGTACGCAGAAGAAATGTATACTTTTTCGCGGGGCTGGGGCTGTTCGCAATCATTTACAGTATCGGCGCCCACACGCCATTGTTCAAACTGTTTTATAATTTCGTACCGCAGGTAAAAAGCTTCCGAGCCCCCAGCACCATCATGTTTATCTATGTTTTCAGCTTAGTCTATCTGGCAGTACATGGCATGCAGTACCTGATTGATAATTACCAGGATAAATTGATACGCAAGAAACTGGCTAAGATGCTTTTGATAATATCGGTTGTAATAACAGCGCTTGCGGCTATCTTTTCGCTGGCTCCGGGAAGTCTTCTGGGTATATGGAATAGCCTGATATATTCGGATATCCATCCTGAGATGCTGGATGTCCAGCAGCAGTTCGCATCACATATCAGTTTCGGTTTCTGGGTGATTGCGGCGTTAAGCTGGCTGATTTTTCTTGTCTATACCGCACTGGATAGGAAAATGATCTCCATTCCGCTATTTATTATTATCATCGCTTTATTGTCGCTGATGGATTTGTGGAGGGAAAACGCGCGGTTTATTCAGGTTTATCCCTATCATCTGGTTTTCCCGGGCAACGCCACCGTGAATTATCTCAACGAACAGCAACCGGAGGGAAAATTCCGTGTATTCTCGTTCCCGAAAACATACGATAACAACAATTTCCTTGCGATGCACGATATCCCCCAGGTTTTCGGATATCACGGCAACCAACTCAAACGGTATGACCAGTTCACCAATCGGAGTTATATCTACTCATACCGGAATGCGGAGGAGTTCCGGGATAGATTCGGTGATTTCTGTTATGGACCCGAGTTCGATCTGCTTAATGTGAAATATCTCGCTGCACCATTCAACTTATCCGATTACAAATTCGAAGCTGTTTACTCCGCTCAGGGAGTATACCTAAATGAAAACAAGGAATTTTTACCCAGGGCGCGCGTGGTGTATCATTACGAAGTGATTGAAGATAATGAAAAGGCGATGGAGAGGATACGAGAAGAAGGTTTTAATTACCGTAATACAGTGGTGCTGAATAAAGAGCCCGCTATTGAGGTTCCTTCGGATACACTTGAATATGTCAGTGCGCGGATTACCGACGACGATATTAATGATTTCGACGTCCGGGTTGACAGCCCGCATCCGGGTATACTGGTACTTTCGGAAAATTATTATCCTGCCTGGAAAGCCGAAGTTAACGGAGAGGAAACTGAGATTCTATTGGCTTACGGCAACTTCATGGCGATACCGATTACTGCCGGCGAGCAACTGGTTCATGTCGAATTCGATTCACCGATTTACAATTACAGCAGCATGCTAACAAAATTCACCTGGCTGGTGTATCTGGGAGTTATCGTGTATTACATAGTGATAGCAAGAAGAAGGAAAGAGAGCAAAGATGAGCGATCCGGCAGCTAAACCTCTAATAGTGCTTCCGACTTACAATGAGATGGACAACCTGCCACAGATTGTACCGAGAATCCTATCCGTTGATCCTCGGTTAACCATCCTCATTGTCGATGATAATTCTCCCGATGGCACCGGCAAATATGCCGATGAACTTGCTTCTAACAATCCGCGTATAAGCGTGCTTCACAGGGAGAGGAAGCAGGGACTTGGCATGGCATATTTAGCGGGATTCCAATGGGCTCTTGAGCGTGATTATACCTGCATATTCGAAATGGACGCCGATTTTTCCCATAAACCGGAGGCACTCGAGGATTTTCTGGAGGCGATCAAAGAGGCGGATCTGGTTATAGGTTCCCGTTACATCAGAGGGGTGAATGTGATTAACTGGCCTATGAGGCGGCTTTTGCTCAGTTTTTTCGCCAATATGTACAGCCGATGGGTAACCGGGCTGCCTCTCAGGGATTCCACCGGAGGATTTAAGTGCTTCCGACGGGAAGTATTGGAGGCGATTGATTTTTCGCATGTGAAGTCGGACGGCTACTCGTTTCAAATCGAGATGAGTTTCAACGCCTGGTGCAAAGGATTCAGGATAAAGGAGATACCGATTATTTTTTATGAAAGGGAGGCTGGCGATTCCAAGATGTCCAAAAGGATTGTACGTGAAGCTATCTGGATGGTGTGGAGACTGCGTATTCGGAAGTTGCTGGGTAAATACAGTTGATGGTTTAAGGTTAGAATCTTGAAACCTCTTATATCCGTAGTGGTAATTTTATATAACAGTAAGGAATCTCTGGGTGGCGCCATAGAGGCGATTAATAAGTCGGATTATCCAAATATCGAAGTGATTGTAGTGGACAACGCATCAACTGAAAAAGTGGATAGAAAAGAAATAAACTGCAGGTTCGAAACTCAATTCCATCAACTCGAAGCGAATATCGGATTTGGTCGGGGCTGTAACTTCGGAGCAGAAAAGGCATCCGGGGAGTACATCCTGTTTCTGAATCCCGATGCGCGCCCGATGGAGGATGCAATAAGTATCCTGGTTGATTGCCTGATCAGGAACTCCGAAGCCGCCGCTGTGGGACCGCAGTTGCTGAATCCGGAAGGAATACCGATGCCATCTTACAGGTTCACTCCGGATTTCGGAAGATTATTATTTTCCACTCATTCGCCGCTGTCCAAATTCAAACTGTTCTCTAAATATACCAGACGATATATCGCTCCATTATTGAAGGAGCTCAGTGAGGTTGAGGTAATTCCGGCGACATCGATGCTGGTCAGGTATTCAGCGTTTGTCGAAGTCGGCGGATTTGATAAGAGGTACTTTATGTATGCCGAGGATTTCGACCTCTGCGTAATGCTCAGGCGAGCCGGTTACAAGGTTTTGCATCAGCCTGCAGCTAAAGTGTACCATGATTGGGGAAAGGGCTCCAAGGTAAGTAAGAGTAAACTAAAAGCTTTGCATAACAGAAGTATCCACAGCTTTTATAAAAAGCATTATCCGAATAATCGTATCAGAAGCTTTATATTGCTGTTATTACTGAAACTCAGGTTGTTGCCCGAATATAGAAAAAGGAATCATTAGTCTGTCTTACGTTCTTATTATCGCTATCGCTTTTTATTTGACCATTATTTTGACGCCTATTACGATCAGGTTTTGCATAAAACGTGATATCCTCGATTATCCCGGTGGAAGAAAGGTGCATAAAAAAGCCGTTCCGCGAATCGGCGGATTGGCGATGTATGTTTCATTTTTGATTGCGGAGATCGTGGGATTCTCAATCTATCATAACTTGCTTTCGGAGCTGGCGACAGAGCTTATAGGTATCAATCTGTCGTTGGCGGTTTTGGTTGCCGGAGGCATTATTGACGATATCAAGCAGCTTAAGCCCGGGCAGAAGCTTTTCTTCCAGCTGGCGGCGGCCGCTATTACCGTCGCTTTTGGATATCAGGTCCGGTTGCTGACTATACCTTTCTGGGGTACTGTCGGTTTGGGAAGCTGGGGAATTCCTATTACTATGATATGGATAGTCGGCTTGATAAATGCTATGAATTTTCTGGATGGTATGGACGGTTTGGCTGCCGGTGTCGGTTTTATTATTTCAGCAACCTTTTTTGCGAGTGGACTAATCTTCGAAACCGAATTCCCTGTTATTGTCGCTTGCGGACTTATGGGCATAACAGCAGGTTTCCTAAAATTTAACTATCCTCCGGCTTCCATATTTATGGGGGATTCCGGTTCGATGATGTTAGGATACCTTTTCGCTGTAATCTCGGTTATCTGGCCTAAAAGTATCGCCACGATAACCATGATAGTGCCGATTGCCGCACTTGGCGTCCCTTTGATAGAATCCTCAATCACAATTATCCGGCGTATATTCATGCGTCAGAGTATATATAAAGCCGACTCACTTCATATTTTTCATATATTGCGATTTCTCGGTTTATCGGAGACCGCGATTCTCTGGCTGTTTTATTTGATAAGCATGTTGTTTTCTTTTGTAGTAATCGCTATATTGATGCCGGATCGCGGATTGATTACCGCGCTGGCCGCGATTTTTATTTTGATCGTATTCATTCTTTTGTTGAAATCAAGCAGGAAATTGTATTAATTGTTAGCTTATGCAATATTTGGATTTTGAAAAACCGATTTATGAATTAGAGAAGAAGATTTCGGAACTTAAGGAGTTCGCTGACGACGAAAATCTCGAGATTACTCATGAGATCGAGGTGTTGAGCGCAAAGCTGGATAAGCTCCAGAAAGAAATCTACGATAAACTCAATAGATGGCAGCGTGTGAAACTTGCCAGACACCCTGCGCGTCCATATACTCTGGATTATATTCATGCTATATCGACGGATTTCATCGAGCTGCACGGCGACCGGGGTTATGCGGATGATAAAGCGATGGTGATGGGATTTGCCACAATCGAGGGAAGGAAATTATTGATAGTCGGTCAGCAAAAAGGGCGCGATGTGAAACAGCGTCAATACAGGAATTTCGGAATGTGCCATCCCGAAGGATATCGTAAAGCGTTGAGAGGATTTCAACTGGCGAACAGATATAAACTTCCGATTGTAATCCTGATCGATACTCCCGGAGCTTATCCGGGTATCGAAGCCGAAGAACGGGGACAAGCCGAAGCGATTGCCAGAAATCTGCGGGAAATGTGCCGGCTATATGTACCGATTGTCTGTGTTGTAATCGGTGAAGGAGCGTCCGGCGGAGCGCTGGGGATAGGGATCGGCGATCGTATCTATATGACGGAGAACTCCTGGTATTCGGTCATCTCCCCGGAGGGATGCGCCGCTATCTTGTGGAAAGAGAATGCTCAGGAGAAATATGAAACCGCCGCCAACGCTCTGAAGGTAACCGCGCAGGATGCTCTGGATTTAGGAATTGTCGATGATATAATAACCGAGCCGCTCGGAGGCGCGCATCGCAGCCCCCAGCAGGCTTTCTCCTCGGTTAAAGATTACATCATGAATGCGTTGGATGAGTTGGAAAAATTGGATCCTCAGGAGTTAATCAGACAGAGGATTGATAAATACCGCAAAATGGGAATTTTTGGTATCGAATAATTAATATTCGGTGGATATATGCTTTCGAAAGAATTACTGGACATACTGGCGTGTCCGAAATGCAAGGGCGAGTTGGATTACGACCGTGCCAATAATAATTTAACTTGCCATAACTGTCGTCTTAAGTTTACAATAGAGGATGATATCCCGATATTGTTGATTGACGAAGCCGAAGAATACTAAACACAGAAATTATAAAATTCGAGGATTTAGATGATAAAGCTTGCTAAATTTTTGGAAGAGGAGTTAGTTGAGTTTAATTTAAAATCTAAGGACAAGGATAGCGTAATAAAGGAACTTGTGGGATTAGCATCGCGTTCCAAACTGGTCAAGGATGAAGACCAACTGCTAAAAGCGGTTATAGAACGCGAAGAGCTGGTCACCACCGGAGTTGGTTACGGCGTAGCATTTCCGCATGCAAAAACAAGATCTGTACGCGGCATCGTTATTGCATTCGGCAAATCGATCGATGGAATCGATTTTGTGGCTATGGATAAGAAGCCGGTAAACCTGTTTTTCCTTATTGCTGCCCCCGAGGATGCTATTGGCGCCCATCTGAATGTGATGGCAGAATTGTCATTTTTAATGAAGAGCGAAGAAAACCGTCAGAAGCTGATTGAAGCCAAGGGCTTCGATGATGTGATAAAGGTTTTAAGCCCGGAGAAGTAAATTATAGAGAATGATCTATACAGTTCCTGGTTCCAATAACAAGAAGGTATCAGTAATACCTTCAGTGTTGATCATTCTCTGTCTCGCATTAATTGTCATTCCCACAGACACAAAAATCCATATATCCGAAATAATAATCAAGATTTTCTATCTCCCGCCGAATTCGCTGATTGAGAAATTCGAGGATTTATACAAAATAAGAGAAAAAGCCAAAGCGCTCGAAACGGAACTGGTCAAAACAAAGCTGGAATTATCGCATTATGCTGACGCTGCCCTCGAGAATCAGCGACTGAGGGAATTTCTAAATTTTAAGACCAGCTATAATATTAAGCTGATCCCGGCTGAAATTGTCGAAGCGCCGGATCTGCCTTATTATCACTCGGTGATAGTAAATGTTGGGAAAAAATCCGGTTTGCGTCCCGATTTGGCTGCTATCAGCACACGGGGGCTGGCGGGTAAAGTATCACGCGTTTATGATTCCAGCGCAGAGATTCAGCTATTACTTGATCCTCTCAGTCGGGTTTCGGTCGTGGACACTCGCAGCCGGGTTCAGGGAATATTGAAAGTGCAGATGTCGGGCGAATTGATTCTTGATAATGTACCCTCACACGAGGATGTAAAGGAAGGGGATACGTTGAAAACCTCGGGACTGGGGGGCGTATATCCGCCGGGAATCCCGGCTGGAGTGGTGACTGAATTCGAAGTTTTGTCCCCATCGTACCTGTTTGCCCAAATCAAAGTGCAGCCGTTTGCCGAATTCAGCAGAATGGAAAGATTATTCATAATAGATAGCGGAACGAGATGAGAGAAGCGATTTTAATAGTATTCTGTCTTTTTATTGCCTCTTTTTGGGAAATACTCATATCTCCGGTGATCGCAATATATGGCATTGAGCCGAATATCGGGGTGATGCTGGTTGCGTTTTTCGCTCTTTATCGTACCGGTTTCGCTTATGCGTTTTTCGCTTTTTTGTGGGGGCTTATAATCGATTCGGTTTCCCCCGGAAATATGGGCTGGAACTCCTTGATTCTTATACTAATAGGTAGCGCCATAAGTTTTATACGGAATCATTTTAACTGGCAGGGCGTATCAACCCAGGTAGCAGTGGTCTTTCTGTCTGTATTAGTGCATACAAGTGTAAACTATATAATTCAGAATATTGACAGCCTGGGCAATTTCTTTTATTTCATTGTAAGATTTGCAGTTGCCTCAGCGCTCTATTCCGGTATTATCTGGCTATTAATTCAGTATTTGCCAGTTTTTCGCTATCGAACTCGAGGGATTTAGAAATGGCTTGGCGATCTCAAATAACGGATTTGCAATCAAAAGCGGTGATAATACTCCTCTTGGTGGTATTTGCTGTTATGACAGTACGGCTTTTTTCGCTGCAAGTTGTATCGCACGATTATTACGAGGAGATATCCGAAGAGAACAGCTTCCGTATGGTTCCGATCTCCGCTCCTCGCGGTTACATACGAGATAGAAATGGCGAACTGCTTGTTACTAATCGGGCTCTATATACAATATCCTATCTGCCGTATTTGGGACAGGGAAGATTCGAAAATGTAGAATACCTGGCTAAGTTGATAGGCATTGAAGAGGATGCGTTGCGGAAGAAGTTCGAAAATAGCGGAGGTAGCCGCTACGATCCGATAAAACTGGTTCGAGATGTCGAATTCGAGGTTATCTGCCGGATTGAGGAGAATTACGAAAAACTTCCCGGCATTATTTATCAGACTGAGATAACCAGGCAATATCCTGAGAATAATTATGGTTCTCATCTTTTCGGGTATGTTGGTGAAATCTCAGACGAAGATTTGAAGAAAAGAGATCCCAATATTTATAAACAGGGCGATATTATTGGAGTAGCCGGTATCGAAAAGCAGTATGATAGAATTCTCAGGGGGCGTGATGGAGTTGATTATCTTGAAGTTTCAGCGTCAGGAAAAATTCTCAGGAAAAGCCCGTTCCGTCCTCAGATACCGCCGCAGATCGGTTCCGAGCTAATCCTTAATATCGACTGGAAAGCGCAGACCGTTGCCGAAAGCTTACTGTCAAATTACCTTGGTGGAGCAGTGGTAGCGGTTGACCCGGCAGACGGCGGCGTGCTTGTTTTTACTTCACAGCCCAACTATGATATAAACGCATTTGCCGGGGTTGTATCCAAAGAACTCTGGAGCGCGGTTTCGACCGATTCAACCCATCCATTGTTAAACCGCGCCTGCGTTGGTACTTATCCTCCGGGATCAATATTCAAGGTGGTTACGGCAGGAGCCGCATTGGAAGTCGATTCGGTTTCGGTCGAAGACATGTTCAGGCCATGTTACGGGGCTATGAGATTCGGTAACCGCACCTTTAAATGCTGGAAGCCGTCGGGACATGGCAGGCAGAACATGCTTGGAGCAATTGTGCATTCCTGCGATGTTTACTTCTACCAGTTAGGGAAATTAATCGGTTTGGATGTATGGGCGAGATACTCCGAAGGAAGCGGCTTTGGAAAACCTTTCAATCTGGATTATCCTAATGAGAGCCCCGGTATATCACCTTCAACGGCATATCTGGATAGGAAGTATGGTGAAAACCGATGGTCACGGCTGTTGATCCTGAATATGTCCATTGGTCAAGGCGAATTGCTGGTTACTCCCCTTCAGATGGCATCCTTTTATGCTGCCATCGCTAATGGCGGAATTCTTCACAAGCCGCAGTTAGCAGATAAGATTATCTCTCCAGATGGAGAGATATTTGAAATGCGGCAGGAGGAAATGTTGCAGCTTCCATTCTCCGCTTCAACTATCTCCTTTTTTGTTAAATCCTTGACCGCAGTGGTACAGGATTCGCAGGGAACCGGCAGACCCGCCAGAATACCGGGTATTACGGTTGCAGGTAAAACCGGCACCGCGCAGAATCCACACGGACTGGAACATTCATGGTTCGCATGTTTTGCTCCGGTGGAGAATCCCCAAATTGCGGTAGCAGTGATTGCGGAAAACGCCGGTCATGGCTCCACCCACGCCGCCCCTATTGCTCGGGAGGTTATTAAGGCGTATCTCAGGTATGAAGAACCTATCGAACCGCTGACCGAGGAAGAAAATGAGATCAGCGCTATCAATTGATCCATTCATCTTCTTTCCGGTCCTACTACTTTCGGTTATCGGAATTCTTGGAATTTATTCCACCGGATTCAACGCGGAGTTAACCTTCTATCAGGGTATGTATATCAAGCAGATTCTCTGGCTCTGCATCGGTTTAGTCCTGTTTATTATAACACTGATAATTCCATTAAGGGTGCATGAGGTTTTCGCATATTTTTATTATATTATAGCGATTGGGCTGCTGATCGGAGTATTAGTTTTCGGTTCCACCGGCGGGGCTCGTTCCATGCGATGGTTCGATCTGGGGTTTTTCAACCTCCAGCCCTCTGAATTCGCCAAAATCGCTTTGGTTTTTGCATTGGCTCGTTTTCTTTCACATTATAGACGGAAATTCCCCAACGCAATAAGCATTGCTACCGTTATATTCCTCGGTATGATCCCATTTGGATTGGTGGTTAAACAGCCCGATTTGGGAACCGCTCTGGTTTTTGCGATTATCACATTGTTTATGCTTTATTGGGCCGGACTGAGTCTGTTCCATTTGTTTCTTTTCGTCTCACCACTGAT
>WJIR01000212.1 GCA_014730175.1 Candidatus Zixiibacteriota bacterium | reverse complement strand
CCTTGTTGACCACGACTGCCCGTTCAATGCAGTTCTCCAGTTCTCGAACATTACCGGGCCAATGATATTCCATCAATCCCCTCATCGCTTCATCAGTTATTGAGGAGATTTCTTTAGAGTTTTCTTTGCTGAATTTTCCCACGAAGTGCTCAATCAAAAGCGGTATATCTTCCTGTCTCTCGGTCAATTCCGGCAAATCTATCGGGATGACATTCAACCTGTAATAGAGGTCTTCGCGGAAATTACCCTGACGGACGTCATTTCTTAGATTCCTGTTGGATGTGGCTATTATCCTCACATCGGTTCTGATAGTTTGTCCCGAACCGATCCTCTCAAACTCTTGTTCCTGTATAACCCGCAACAACTTAGCTTGAAGCGCGGTAGACATCTCCGAAATCTCATCAAGAAGGATAGTGCCTCCGTTGGATAACTCGAATCGTCCCTTAACTGTTTTGATGGCTCCGGTGAAAGCGCCCTTTTCGTGTCCGAATAGTTCGGATTCCACTAAACCATCCGGCAGAGCGGCACAGTTCAGTTTGACGAATGGTCCGTCCTTTCTGCAGCCGTTGAAATGTATTGCTCTGGCAACTAATTCCTTACCGGTACCTGACTTACCTGTTATTAACACAGTTGCATTGCTATCGGCAACCGTGGATATCAGGTCGTATACTTGCTGCATCCTCGGACTTTTACCGATCATACTGGCAAAAGAGAATTTGTCGGTTAATTCAGATTTCAGGCGCTTGTTTTCAGTCTGCAAGGTCTGGAAATCCAACGCCTTACGTAACAACATCTCGATTTCATCCGGAGATGTATCCTGCGATTTCGTAAGGTAATCGAAGGCTCCGATCTTCATTGCCCTGACCGCATCCTCGATTTTACCGTAAGCCGTTATCATTATCACTTTCGACTCTGGATTGATCTTCAGAGCGGTTTCCAGTACTTTGAAGCCATCAGCGCCTGGCATTTTGATATCGGTAAAGATGACACCGTAATTATTGCGCATTAGCTCATCGACAGCCTCACTACCGTTGGAAACGCAGGTGGCATTAAAACCTGCACGAATCAGGGTTTCCTCAACGAAATCCCGCATTAAATCATCATCATCGGCAACCAGAATCTTAGTGTTATTATTCAAACTACCCTCTCCTTATTCTCCTCGCAAAATTAACCTTTAGGCAAAGAAATTACGAATCTTGCGCCTTTGTTCGATCCGCCGCTTTCGGCAAAGATGGATCCTCCCTGGGCGTTGACTAACTTTTTCACAATTGCTAAACCCAAGCCTGTACCTCGTTCACGCGTGGTGAAAAATGGATCGAAAATTCTGTTTATGTTATCCTCGGTTATACCTATGCCGGTATCAATAATCTCAAGTCGCACTCGGGAATCGCTTTGTTTTAAAACGATTCTCACTTTACCGCCATTGGCAGAAGCCTGCATAGCGTTGTTAATCAGATTACTCAAAATCTGCTTAAAGCTATCCCTGTCAACTTCCTGTTTTTCTACAGCCTCATCGATATCTCTCTCGATTACGATATCGGAGTACTGACTTTCGTGAGCGATGTTATCGACAACTTCATCTATCAATTCCGGGAAGCTGGTCGGGATCGGCTCGAGCTTCGGCTCTCGAGTAAAGTCAAGCAATCCATTGACAATCCGATTCAGATTGGATACGCCTTTGGTAATCTTGGAAACCAGCCTTTTTCTGGGATCATCATCGTCGATATCCTTGGATAACAACGCCGCAAATCCGGATATTCCCCCCAGAGGATTTCTGATCTCGTGTGCAATAGTTGCAGCCATCCTTCCCAAAGCTGCCAGGGTGGAAACCCTCGCCATCTCTCTTTCCAGTTTTTTCAGCTTGGTCAAATCATAGAAAACCTCTACGGCGCCGATGATCTCGCCATCAGGCGCTCGCAACAGGGAGGTTGAGAAGCCGATATTGAACAATGAACCATCAGCGTTCGTGACTACTTTCTCCTCCTCGGTGAAAACCCTGCCGCTCTCCAAAGTTTCGAGACATCCTCGAATTTGTTCAGCGATGTCGAAGAAATCGGAGTATTTTTTGTTGATGATCCGAGATGCGGGAAACTTTAGAATCCGTTCAGCAGCACGGTTGAAAAGTTTAACTCTTCCCTCGATATCTATTACAATCACACCGGAATTCAAATTTTCTAAAATATTATTCAAATAGGAGCTGAGACGTTCCTTTTCCCCTAATGATTGCCGCAGTTCAATATTGGTTTCCTGCAGTTTCCGATTAAGGGTCTCGTATCGATCTTCAAGCTCCTTGTATGCAGCTTGAAGCTGCTGAGTCATTTCGGTAAATGATAGGAATGAGTTGCTAAAGGATTCGTTTTCAACCACGTCGATAAATTCATCCGTTAAACTTTATCGTGAAAAGAGATCTATTTTAACCGGTATACCATTCTCCCTGGCTAACTTCTGAAGCTTCTCCTCTTCGCTAATAATCTCATTCATTATCGGATTCAACGTGTCTAAAAAATCAGCATTGAGCTTAATCAGAGTTGATGCTTGTTCTTCGTTTTTCATGCATTCTCTACCCAACTCCAAGATCTCTTTGGACATACTAACCAAATTGTCAGCGATATCGCGCCTTTTGCTGAGTCGTTTTTCTAATTGAATTCCGTTTGAAAATATATCTGGTGATTGATTCAGGTTTCGGGATAACTCCAGAAATTGCGAGTGGGTTTGAAGCAAACTGCTTTGAAGCGATATAATTCTTTTTAAAACTTCAGATTCCATTTAACTACGGTTAACAGTAAACCAAACTCGAGGGGATTTCAAGTATAATTTATCGGTTTTGCGCCAAAAAACCGGTGAGCAACTATAGTCTTGCGAGTAATTCGGCTTTCTTGGTCTCGAATTCTTTATCGGTCAAAACACCGTTTTGCTTTAATTCATCAAGCTTTCTTATCTGCTCAAAAACGGTTTCGCGATCAAGCTCGAATATCGGTTCGTTATCAGCCTCATCGACCGGTGTCATAGAATCTTCAGCGCCGGACGAAGCGGGAAGATCCTTGTCCATTTCGTATCTCTGAAGCTCACCCTCGATTGCCTTTATTTTGTTTCTGAGATGGTCAATTTCGACCTTGAGTTTCCTCTCCTTGAGCGCTTTTTCCACGGCAATTTTCAGCTCATTGAGTTTAAAGGGCTTAACCACATAATCATAAGCCCCTAACCTCAGCGCCTTAATGGACGTTTCAATAGTCGGATACCCCGTCATAATAATAACCGGCATGTGCGGTTGGACCTTATTAAGTCGATTAAGCGTTTCCAAGCCATCGATACCGGGCATTTTCAGATCGACCAGTGCAACATCGAGATCATTCCCTCTGGCGACTTCAACGGCTTGCTCTCCACTTTCGGCTAATACAACGGAATATCCTTGCTTTGCTAAGAATTCCTCCAGCAAGTCCCTAACGAAGGTCTCGTCATCAACCACGAGAACTTTTAAAGATGACATAATTCACTCCAAATAGTCAACAGAAGTTTGCTAATTATACAATATTTAAGCCGATATTTCAAAGGATAAATGCAAATCCCTAAAATAAAATCGCATATATGAACATTAAACTGGATTTACGGTCTGCTACGACGCAATAATCTCTACGCTATTTGATGAATCCCCTAATTTAAAAGAAAAGCAACGTAACCAATATAAATATCGGCGCAAGTATACCAACAGACCATAGCATAAATCCGAAAAATGACGGCATTTTAATTTTCGACTCCTCCGATATTGAACGCACCATAAAATTCGGGGCATTGCCTATATAAGTCATGGCGCCGAAGAAAACCGCACCCGCTGAAATAGCTTTCAAATAAGTAATGAAGGTCTCTGCCTGAGGATGTTGAGCGCCGGTCAATATTCCGGTGACTAATGGTTCCGGGATTCCCAGTTTTCCCAAAGACAAGTTGAAGAAAGTTAAGTAGGTGGGGGCATTATCCAGGAACGCGGATAAGCTTCCGGTTATCCAGAAATAATGCGCGGGCTCCTTTACCGCCCTAATAATAAACGCTAATTCCCCGGAGGTGCCGGCTCTCAACATCGCCAATGCCGGAATTATGCACATGAATATCCCAGCGAAAAGGTATGCTACTTCCGTTATCGGGAACCAGGTGAATCCGTTTTCCTCCCTTAACTTTCTATTGGTTGTCCATAAGGAAAACATGCCCATCAAGATAATCAAAACATCCCTGGTGATATTTTGAATTCCGACATGAATTCCCAAAACATTCATCTCTCTTCCCTTCCATATACCTGATAGCAGAACCGCTCCCATTATTCCCGCTAAGAATATGACGTTGTGCAGACCATGAACACTGATCGGCTCTATTGATTTGGTTTCCCCCTCTTCCTTCGACTCTTCATCATCGGTCGCGTATTTTGCGATATCATGCGCTTCTTTCCTGAACAGAATAGTATCAATTATAAAATACAAAATAAGCAGTATTACGCTGGTTATAAGCATGTGCGGGAAAATATTAAATGTCCAGAAAAACGGAACGCCATGAAGAAAACCCAAAAACAGCGGCGGATCGCCTAATGGCGTCAAGGAACCCCCGATATTCGAGACCAAAAATATAAAAAAGACGACAGTATGCACCTTGAATCGCCGGGTTCTATTGGCGCGAATCAAAGGACGAATCAGCGCCATGGAGGCGCCGGTGGTACCCATCCAGGATGCCAGAATTGTTCCAATCAATAGGATAACCACATTCACTCTGGGGGTACCGGCGAGGGAACCCTTGACCACAATTCCACCCGACGCCGTAAACAATCCCCATAGAAGTATTATAAACGGTATATAGTCTATAACATAAATGTGGATAATCTCATGAACGGCATCCGAACCATAAAAAATCACGAACGGAATTCCAAAAATTAACGCCCAGGCGAACGATATTTTGGGATAATGGTGATGCCAGAATGTCGGAGCGACCAAAGGAAAGATTGCTATCGAAAGAAGAATTCCGACAAACGGTATAACGCTCCACAACGGAAGCCTCTCACCCAAACCTCCCCCGTGGGGAGATGAATGCGAATCAGCCTGATTAATATCGTCACTGGCAAATGCCCCCGATGTAAGAAAAAAACTCATGATTACTATAAGAAATAAGAATACCCGATAAGTGTCCGTCATAGAATTTCCCACAAAGAAATTTTTGCTCAATTTATTTCGTCATTCCATCAAAGGCAAGACAAAAGAGGGATTTTTTTTGAGAAAGGAAACCGTTTGGAGTATATCTGCATCCTTCTATGGCTAAAATCGTTAAAACATATCCTGACTTCTGAAATTTCTATTGTAACTCATGCTTAAGTATATTAAATTATGTGGACTTGATTGATTTAGCTGTTTGACCAATCTTGAAATAAACATCCAATAAATTGAAACAGGTGGAATGTTGGTCAGTCCATCCTTTTGTTGATATTTATTTACTATAACTAACATTAATCGTAACTATGGAAGCGCTGGAACCTGCACTATGCCATTACTATTTAAATCAACAAAGATTCTTGAATCGCAAATCGATGATTTTCTGGATGCAATCAGTCAGGGAGGTTTAGTATTCAAAGAAGGTGTTAAGAGCTATCTGGAATGCGAGGATGAGACCTTCGAACGTAGAATCGAAGCTATTAAGAAGTTGGAAAACAAAGCGGATGATCTGCGGAGACAGATCGAGAATCAACTGTATACTCACTCGCTGATACCGGAACATCGGGGGGATGTGTTAGGACTGTTGGAGAACCTGGATGATGTTATCGATACAATTAAGAAAACCCTTGTCAATTTCTCAATAGAGGCGCCTGATATCCCTGTGTCCATAAATAGGGATTTTCTGGAACTTACCGAGATGTCTGTTATGGCAACCGATAAGATCGTCAATGCCGCAAGAGCCTTTTTTAAGGATATCAGCGCGGTTAAAGATCACTTACACAAAGTCCTCTTCTACGAAAAGGAAGCTGACCGCATAGAAGAAAGGCTGAATCGAAAGGTTTTTAGAATGGATATCGAATTGGGATTACGCCTTCATACCAGCCGTTTCGCTTTCAATATCAGCAGAATCGCGGATGTGGCGGAAGGCGTGGCTGACAGGCTTAATATCTATACAATAAAAAGAACAGTTTAATCCGGGGATTCAGGCGTGCTTCTTATCTACCTTTCGAGTGGATTGTTATTAGGCTGGTCGCTGGGGGCGAATGACGCCGCCAATGTTTTCGGGACGGCGGTCGGTACTCGTATGGTGCGCTTCAGGACCGCGGCGATAATCTGCAGCTTGTTTGTCATCATTGGGGCGGTGATCAGTGGAGCCGGCGCCACCCATACCCTGGGTAATCTCGGTTCGGTGAACGCCATGGCGGGGGCATTTATGGTGGCTCTTTCCGCCGCAGTCACGGTTTGGCTGATGACCAGATGGATGCTTCCTGTCTCGACTTCGCAGGCAATCGTAGGAGCGATTATCGGATGGAATCTATTCACCGGTTCAAGAACGGATATCGGGTCACTTACGAAGATCGTTACCACATGGATAGCCTCGCCAATCCTGGCAGCCTTCTTTGCGATAGTTTTGTTTCTCATTTTCAGACAGATATTTAACAGAACGCCGATTCATTTGCTTCGCTGGGATGCATATATAAGGGCTGCGCTGATTATCGTCGGAGCGTTCGGATCCTATAGCTTAGGCGCTAATAATATAGCCAACGTGATTGGCGTGTTCGTACCGGTGGCGCCATTTAGCGATGTGGATATCGGGGGTATAATCCATATAAGCGGTTCTCAAAAGCTTTTCCTGCTTGGGGGGATTGCGATTTCTATCGGTGTTTTTACATATTCCCACCGGGTTATGCAGACAGTCGGGCACAGTCTCTTCAAGCTTTCGCCGATTACGGCATTAGCGGTCGTGCTATCCCATGCTATTGTGCTTTTTCTATTCGCATCCGAGAAACTCGCCTCTTTGCTGATATCAATTGGATTACCTCCGCTACCCTTGGTTCCGGTTTCCAGCTCTCAAGCAATAGTAGGCGCGATAATTGGTATTGCAATCTTTAAAGGAATTCGAGGTATCAAGTATAATGTACTCGGCGGCATTGCGCTGGGATGGGTAACCACGCCGATCATTGCAGGAGTTATTACTTTTATTTCATTATTCTTTCTGCAGAATGTTTTTTATCTGGAGGTAAGTCGCGAGATGGTTTACAAAGTGGATCAGTCGGTGATTGAGAAATTAGCAAGTAAGGGCATTATCCAGGAAGGCTTTCAGGATATAAAGGCACGACGATTTAGGAATCCCACCCGTTTCGAGATGGAATTAAGGAATAACACGGACCTAACGCAAACCGAAAGAAGGTTGGTAATGAACTATGCGCGGGTGGATAGCATTTATGTTGATGAATTCCTGCTGGCAACGAAAATCCCGCCCGATTGGTTCACCAAGGACCAAAAAGCATCGCTTCAGAAGCTGAAAGGGGAGCATTTCGCCTATCCCTGGGAGTTTGCTGACAGTTTAAGGGCGCTCTCACCAGATTGGCATCTCAAGCCTGACTCTCGCGAATATCGCGTTTTCAACCGGGAACTCGAGATGAAACTGGAGTATTTGCAGAACACGTTCCGAGCGGATAACTCGCATTCGGAGTAGATACCGGAACAAGCGGCACTTTGTTTGATTTTAAAAAAAACGCCCGCCTGAAAACAGGCAGGCGGAGACAAAACTCGTGAGGGTTGTATCAGACGAAGTCGTTTTCGCTTTCAGCAACAACTGCGGGAACTTCACTCTGCACCTTAAGCTGCCTCTCATAAGCCTCCAGAACTGCATCCTCAATTCGCTTCCTGGCGCCATTGTTGACCGGATGGGCGATATCGTGATGCGATCCATCCCTTCGTCTGCGTGATGGCATAGAAATGAAAAACCCTTTCCGACCGCTTATGACCTTCAAGCCCCTAATAACGAATTCATTGTCGAACGTTACATTGGCAAATGCCTTCAGTTTGGGCTCATCACGCAACGTTATTCTGACCTCTGTAATCTGCAAGTTGATCCTCCGTTAGGAATACTTCTACGTTACTCTATCTTAATTTGAGCCTATTAAAAAAGCTATGACAGGCACCTTCGAATAAGACTTCGAAGCATCGGCAGTACCGAGCCGACTTCAAGTCTGTAGTTAAGGATCTCCCGGCCCTATCTCAATGCCAAAAGAATGCGTGCGCGTAAGAACATCACAATCGATCTTGATTCTTACCCTTGATGATATCCGAGTCATAATTAATGGCATGCGCATTGCCCATAAGCTCCCATGTGTAAGTTACCCGGGCAAATTCATATCATAGAAATTGCCTTAACCTACCCAACCCATCGGGACTAATTATAACATGGTGTAAGTATGGTTGTCAAGCAATAATTAAATATTTCATCGATATTTTGTCAGTAAAGAGTCCGAAAAAATATCCCCAATATTGCATGTGCATTATAACTGTTAGTAATATTATAACTTATGGAATTATTGAAAACGGTTATTAGTATCTTTATACCGCATAAAATTTGGAATAAGAAATAAATGCCTTATGTAAATACTGTAATGTGGTGGAGGTTTAGGCGTCAAGAGGGGTTAGACCGGATTATTCATAGATTTCGTGATCGATAGCGGAAGGCTTGTCCGCCTCAGGCAGGCAAGCCTTCGGTAACCAAATTATGCTGTTAATGGGTTATCCGGGCTAAAGCTTGGTCACCTTGCTTTTACCGCTTTTGAGATCACGGGTAGCATTTCGAGTATCAACCACAAGTCTGCTCTTTTCAACTACCCATTTATAATCAACGTTACTGTGATCGGTAATTATCACCGTGCAGTCAGCTTTCTTAAGCGCATTCTCAGTCAACGAGCCTGATTTCAGCTCTCCGCCATCGAGCATCACACTGGGAACGTAAGAATCATAATAGGTAATTTTCGCTCCCCTGTCCTGCAGAAGTCTTATAATATCCAGTGCTGGAGATTCTCGCACATCGGATATATCTTTTTTGTAGGCGATTCCCAGGACGGCGACTCGTGAACCGTTGATTGCTTTTTTATCTTTGTTGAGAGCTTTAGCAACCAAATCCACGACATATTCCGGCATGTGGGAATTTATGTCACCGGCGAGTTCTATGAATCTGGCGTAGTAATTCAAAGAGCGGAGTTTCCATGAAAGGTAATGCGGGTCGATCGGAATACAATGTCCTCCCAGTCCGGGACCGGGGTAGAATTTTAGAAAGCCGAACGGTTTGGTTGCGGCAGCATCAATCACTTCCCATACATCGATTCCCAAACGGTCACACATTAAAGCGACTTCGTTAACCAGGGCGATATTCACAGAGCGAAATGTATTCTCCAGCAATTTGACCATCTCGGCCGCGCGGGTGGAAGACACCGGAACCACCTGTGAGATAATCTGTTCGTAGAAAACTCTGGCAACATGAGTGGAATCCTCGGTTATTCCACCCACGACCTTGGGGGTATTTGCGGTGTTGAATTGCTGGTTCCCGGGATCAACTCGCTCCGGCGAAAATGCCAAAAAGAAATCCTTTCCGGCAACCAATCCGGTTTTCTCCAGAATGGGTTGAATCAGTTCATCGGTGGTACCCGGATAAGTTGTCGATTCAAGTATGATTAACTGTCCCTTTCTGAGGTACTTAGCGATCTTTTCAACAGCGCTAAGTATATAGGAGACGTCCGGGTCTTTGGTTTTATTCAATGGGGTGGGGACGCAGATCGGGATGCAATCAGCTTTTTCCAATTGTGAGAAATCGGTGGTAGCTTCCAGGCGTTTCGCTTCCCGTAGAATTTCGACCTGTTCCGATGGTATGTCATCTATATCGGACTGCCCGGCATTCACAATGTCGACCTTGCGCTGCGAAACATCGATTCCGATTACATGAAAACCGGCTTTGGCATATTCCACCGCCAACGGCAGGCCTACATAACCTAACCCGATTATACCGACCACTGCCTTTTTATCTTTAATCTTTTTTTCTAAAGTCGCAACCAATTTATCCTCCATTCGGTTTTATGTCACATTCCTTAATATCAAAATAAGCCGATAGTATAATTAAGTTGGTAATTTAGCGCAAGAAAAGAGTTTGCGCTTAGTTAAAATCCCTAAACTAACATATTTAATCGGCATTCTTTATCGATATAATAATTTTTGTCTATAAAAGCGGGAGTATAAAAAACTAAGTTAAGCCGTAAACTTGTCTGGGGGAAAGGTATTCCGGGAATTTGTCGATTAGCGACTTACGGACGTAGTAGCAGAAATGGCATTCACTTACATACTCTTCATTATGTTTAACATCGTATATTTCGGATAATTTGGCGGGACCGCCGCTTACAAGATGTTTGCAGATCGGATGCTGTTTTGAATCATACCGGTGGACAAGTTCCGATAATGGCGCTTTCCACATATTTCCCATGCTCAATCCCTGGCAGATATGTACATTTCCCAGTGCATCGATATGAACTCGTTTGGGCTGCTCCAATTCCTCCGCCGGACAGCAGTCAAGCTTTCTCCAGCTTTTAGTAGGAAGTTCTTCGGTAAGCTTCTCCGCGGCTCGCCCCTTGAATAGTACATCGCCGCCGATAACTGGTTCTCCTTTATCCTCTCCCCTATCGTTATCAAACTCAACCTTTGGTTCTTCTATACATATAGAGCCGACCGGAAGCCCCAATTTCTCAGCGGCTTTGTAGGCTATCTTCGCCGGAGATATTTCTTCGCCACCGTGGTAGGTATCGTCACTGAAGCTTAAACTGCTGATTCCCATATCGACAATCGGTCTTAACCAGATTTCCGCATCCTCCTCAGATTTAGCAAAATAGGCATTGGTGACAACTCCTACAT
>WJIR01000211.1 GCA_014730175.1 Candidatus Zixiibacteriota bacterium | reverse complement strand
GTTCCCATGGTATGCGTTCCGTGATAACCGTCATCGAACGGATAATCGGTGTTGGTAATAGGATCGTGCCATGCCCATTCGGGGTGCTCCTCATAACGGATGTCGTTTCCCCTCCAGCGTTCCGTCAATGCGACATGCCCTCCATCGACGCCGGTATCAAGATGGCTAACCAGAACGCCCTCGCCGGTGATTCCCATCGCCCATACTTCGTCAGCGCGAATAGCGGATAATCCCGGTTCCAGGGTCTGGATATCATTGGTGAAACCAGCTACGGGATTATCCACCGGTTTTATGAGGTCGATCTCAGCATCATAAATAATCGTTTCTATTTCGGGTAATGATGCTAATTCCACAATAGCTTCCTTCTTAGCCGTGACGCCGATTGCGTTAGTAATCCATAGCGGAGTATAGTCTCTGATTAAACCGTTATCGAGATAATCCTCCAGTATCGGAATTACTTCTCCTTGTGTTTCCGATGCTTTGTTTTGTAGAGTTCTGACGATTGCTTCGTGACGCTGTTTTAAGGACTGATGATTTAACTCGAGGTTCTGAGCAAATTCAGGAGCGTTAACTCTATCAGTCAGGAAAATTATCACTGGTATATAATCAACTGCATCCTTTTGCAGCATCAAATTCTGCAAACCATTGGCAACTTCACCGGCCAAAGATAGATTGACTGATAACAGTAAAATAATAAGAATGGATAAAATCGCCGTAACTTGTTTAACCATAAGCGCCGCCCTCTATGTTGATTGTGCCGAAAATTCGAAAATCATATTTCTGTGATTATATCTATATAATATATGACACAAATTTTATGCCGTATAGCATGATAGCAAAAAAGTGTTTATCATACCGATCGACTATACTTTCTCAAAGGGATCAAATAGCTTTTTATATTCCTGCAGAGCGAAACGGTCGGTCATCCCTGCAATGTAGTCCGCTATATTTTTCTTGATGCCCAATGGTTCCTTTCTCCTAAGGGCGGATGGAGGTAACTGCCAGGGGTCGTTTTGGTAGGTTTCGAAAAGCTGCTTGATAATTCTCTTTGCCTTATCGCCCATCCGCACCATCCGATGATTCCTATACATTCTACCGAACAGGAATTTTTTGAGCGCAGTGTGTTGTTCCTTCATCTTATCCGAGAGTTCAAGCGTCTTTCGCCTGCAATTACGAACATCCTCAACCGTCTTAATCCCGAATTCCTCGATATTACGGATAGATTGTTCAACCAGAGATGAAACTTCCTTATTAATCATCAATCTGATTACCTGCCGATGGCGCATTTCTTTCGAAAGATCCGGGAAAGATCTTTTGACCTGCTCGGAGAGTTCCTTCCAAATATCCAGTTCGTTTACATCCTCGTAAGAGAGCAGTCCGGCTTCCAGCCCGTCATCGAGATCATGGCAGTTGTACGCGATCTCATCGGCAAGGTTTACTATCTGGCATTCCAGTAGAGCGCCTTCTTCCGGATGGAAATCCTCTGAGGATGGGCTGTCATAGTCAGTTTCGTGCTTAATAATCCCCTCCCTTATCTCATAACTCAGATTAAGTCCGTCGAATTGCGGATACTTGCGTTCCAGGATATCAACGACACGCAATGACTGCTGGTTATGTTCAAAACCCCCGGAATCCAGCATTAACTCATTCAGTACCTCTTCACCGGAATGACCGAAAGGGGTGTGTCCCAGGTCATGCGCCAATGCTATCGCCTCGGTTAGGTCCTCGTTAAGCCGTAATGCCCTTGCGATAGTACGGCTGATCTGCGAAACCTCGATTGTGTGCGTTAAGCGTGTGCGATAATGGTCACCTTCGTGATTGACGAAAACCTGAGTTTTATACTCCAACCTGCGAAACGCCGTGGAATGAATTATACGATCGCGATCCCTCTGGAAATCGGTTCGATACTCATGCCTGGGTTCATTATTCTGCCGACCGCGTGAATCCGAGGACTTGAACGCATAAGGAGCCAAAAGAGTGCGCTCGATTTTTTCGTAATCAGTTCGTAACATCTTACTCTTCTTTTCGCTTTAAGTTGAGTATCAATCCTGCTTGATGGGTATCACCCAAAACCGGATGATAACGATACGAGTAACCTATTCGTATAAATCCCTGAGATAACGATATTCCCATAGCCGGGGTGGTTGGTTTTGATCTCAATCCGAGGTGAATCGATACTATCTGGTTAAGGCTGATCGATTGGCCCAGCCCCAGCCACTCTCCCGGCGAGTGCGAACCGAAACAGAGATACAGCGTGGAGAGATTCGCTATTCTATATGACAGACCGCCCAAATATAATTTATTTATCTCTTCATCACCAATGTTTTTTGAATTCAGCTTGATACCGGAAACAGATGCAGCTATTCCCAGCGTTCCGTTATTGTATCCCCCGGAGAATCCTATTGAGCCGAACGAGGCATAATTGGTATAGCTTCCGATATCAAGACTGAGGTATTCGTACATTAAACCCGCATAAAAATGCTTGTGGAGTCTCACTCCGCCGGAGATCCTGAAATTGTTCTCGCCATACAGGTTGTTTTTACCGAATCCGGCGTATTCCGCTCCTAAGACATATCTTCCGATGGAGAGGCGCGATGTAATTGAGTTGGAATTGAGTCCTGCTATATTGTAATGATTGGTATAATTACAGCTTAAGTTATAGCTATGTTCCGTCAGAGGATAACCGGGATTGATCAGTAATCCGGATCCTTCGGAGGGCATTGCGATATCGGCGCCGCTGAACACCGATGATATCACTCCGAAGTCCGGTTTGTCGTTGTAAGCCGATGTTGACGTGAAAACCAAGCTTATAAGTATCAGGATTGTGATTAACAGTCTCATTGACCCGCAACTACCAGCACTCTTTTAATTTCCTGATTAACGTTTCCTTCGGCTCTGGCATAAAGAATATATATTCCCCCGGTCAGCAAGTTCCCCGAATCGTTTCTTAATATCAACTCATACAACCCCGATGAATCTAATTCCTCACTATTTATTGTGCGTAATATGACGCCATTGATATCATACAACTCAATGGTCAAGTCGGTATCTTCGGGGACAGAGTATCGCAATTCAACCGAATGTTGCGCTTCTAAGAATATCACCTCTGGTGATACCTCGAATGAAAAACTGTCGCCAATCACCGGATTTACTGATCCGGGAGGATTACCGGGAGTTGAACCTGACGGTGAAGATGATGCCGCCCAGTTAGATAAAATGTCCCCGCCGTTTATATCCTGTTTTTCGTAAGATGTACGATCGCCAGCGTCGCTGAACCAGGTGAATCCTGATAAGCTATCATCACTGACCGCCAGAACCACTTTACCGGAGCTGTTCTTAAGCGTCATTTTTACCTCGATTAGCGGATAATTCTCGCTCGGATGGTCGCCCCAGACGCCGCTGCTGTCGCCCCAGTATCTTTCGAAACTCATCTGGGAGTCATCCTCGGAAATCGGATGTCTGGCTAATACAGCGAATCCCTTAGCGGGTACGATCGCATCATCCGGTATTGTGTTGGTATCACCATCCTCAATGAGCGACCAACCGGAGATATCCTGGTTTGAATTGGAATTATTGTAAACCTCTATCCATTCGAGATAGACCGAACGACCGGGCTCGTTGGCTAAGACCTCGGTTAATGTGATTGAGGCATGCCCAGTTTGAGCTAACGAGAAAGATAATAATGATAACATAACGCTAATTGTTAGGCGAATCATTAAAATGCACCTTCGAAGTTAGCATACGCGGTTGATGATCCATATCCATTCCGCATGACGACACGAAGTGTCAGAAAAGCGGAACGGAGAATTCTGAATTTTTCAGCAAACCATAATTCGGTATAGTTATTATAAGTATCGATCCATACCCGGCGTTTTGCAGCCGCGCCGATTTCCAGCATCATATCTTTAGTTATGTTATAGAATATATATCCGGCAATTTTACCCGACGGTTTCCCGACGAAATTATCCTCAGTAAACTTCCTTCGTTTATACGAAAATTCCAATTTAGACTTCAGGCTTTCAGTTAACCGGCTAAGCAGATAACCTTGAGAGAATATCAGTCCGCTTCTATAACCATAATATATATCATCCCCGAATCCAAACCTAACTCTTAGAGTAAATGCGGATTTTTGGCGAATCTTAAAACCTGACATTATAGTGTAAGAAGGTTCGGGATCCTTCCCCTTACTATAGCAGATAGCCGCACCGGTGAGTGTGAGTAATTCCGATAAATCGTAATTTCCTTTAATTGATGCTCCGGCTCTATCCCTGTTGTCATTTTGATAACTTACATCGGTATTCTCGATATGATAAGTTCGGTCTTCGTTTTCCGAAATCCCGCCGGAGGTCAGATTGGCATAATTCTCGGAATAGAACCAAAAGGAGGATGTTAACATCGCTCGAGATGCGCGCAATTTAGCGATACCCACTAAAGCATGCTCTTTACCGGATGAACTTATCTCCGCGCCGTATGAAATATCCTCTGCGTCATGCAATAGATATAATCCGTAATTCCGAAGCGTTACTTTTGCGCTTATGGTGTCAGGATATATTTGGCTAATGGATATCGAAACTCCAGTCGTGTAAGCGGATTGAACCGTTTCGGTCCCGAAGGAGATATTACTCATTCGAAAGTCGATATATCGATTTGTCGAATATAACAACCAGGGATTAAATCCGTAGGCGGAGAATCTTGCGAAAGCTCCATTGTAACTGCTCGAGGTTGTCCTCCGGAAATCCGCGTTACCGGAACCGGTATAATTATCGTATTCGAAATAATCCCTTCGCCCCACATTCAAGCCGAGCCCCAAATCGGTCGTGAAATTACCTAATGAAATTTCGCCTATGCTCCCGCTACCCCGGTAGTTAAGTGATCTCCTGTGGATGCGATTCGGAGAATCAGGTCGCCTCTTAAATTCAACCAAGCCATGCCAGCGATTCGTGTAACTACACTCCACTCTGTAGATTTGAGAAGGAATATTAACCGACTCACCGAGATCATACGACTGTCTTGCTTTGTAATCAACACTCAACCCAAGTTCTTCATCCGGTTCTTTTACGGTTTGTTGGGACATAAACTCTCGCACCGCTTGCTGAATATCGAATATAGAATATGCTTCGGTAGTGTCCACCAGTTCACCGGATTCATATAATTCAAGCAACTCCAGATACTGCTCGTGAGTCAGCTCTCCGCTAATATAATAGTTTTCGAGGACGCTTTCGTCTGTTTCGTAATACTCCTGTAAAGGAATTGCCAGAATTACAGCAGGAAGAAATACAGATAGTGCCAATCCTGATAATAAACGTCTTTCCATAGTCGCCAGGATTCATTGTATTCCGTATTTAGTAATCTTGCGATACAGGGTCCTCTCACCGATACCCAGCGCTCTTGCCGCCTCACGACGGTTTCCGTTAAATTGAATCAATGCACGTCTTATAGCTTCCTTCTCCAGCTCCTCCAACGGCTGCACTGCCGGGGAGACCGGCGTGAAAGCGGATTCCTGATGCCAGCCCGATTCCACCTCCTGCGAGCTGTCATATTCACCGGACCTGGGTAAATTATCCATTATCAGCTCGCGCAATGAGGATATCTCATTCTTAAGACTCATAATCGCCTGTAATATCAACTGCCGCTCGGCCGATTCGGGTGTTAGACCGGTGGTAACCGGTAAATGCCGTCTTTCGTAACCTGTGCTGCTGATATACTCCTCAACATCTTCTCTCGTGATGGTTCTCTCCACCGATAAAGCTATCCTGCTTTCAAGGAAGTTCCGCAGTTCGCGGGCGTTGCCGGGCCAGTCGTGACGCAGCATCGGCGCTACGGCATCGGGTGATACGACCTCATGGAAGCTAAACCCGAGATCATTTACAAATTTCTCCGCGATAACCGGAATATCCTCTTCGCGTTGATGAAGAGGAGGGATTGAAATCTCCACCACTCGAAGACGGTAATATAGATCCTGACGGAACTTGCCGGTCGATGCTTCCGAATATAAATTTTTATTTGTAGCAGCGATTACACGGGCTTTGCTCTTGAGCATTTTAGTACCGCCAACCCGATAGAATGTGCCGTCCTCCAACACCCGAAGCAGCTTAACCTGAGTTTCCGGTGATATCTCACCTATCTCGTCCAGGAAAATCGTTCCGTTCCCGGCCGATTCAAAAACCCCGCTTTTCTGGCTAACGGCGCCGGTGAAGGCTCCCTTTTCATGGCCGAATAATTCCGATGACAACACCCCCTCGGTCAACGCTCCGCAGTTGATAGAAAAGAAGGACTGGTTCGATCTCTTGGAATTATCATGTATCGCTCGCGCCGCAACTTCCTTTCCGACCCCGGATGGACCGATCAGTAATACTGTCAAATCAGTCGGCGCTGCCATAACTATCGAATTGGCGACTTCCTTTATCGCAGGTGACTTTCCCACCATTTTGCAGTTCGTCAGTCTCTGGTGATCATTAATTACCTTCCGGAGCCTTAATCTGGTGAATTCGATGTCCTGTTTGAGAAGGTGGGTGGAGATACCGTTTGCTTGTTCCGAGTAACCAAGTCCCAACAATTCCGAGGACGGATACCGCGACTGAACCTTTCTGGCAAAGATATCGGTTGGAATACCTGAGTTTTCGCTTATGACTACTATTCGAGGATAACTCTTTGCGAGCGTATCTAACGCTTCCGACGCGGTACTCACCCGTATTATGCTAACTTCCTGCTTTTCGAGCGCATTCCGTACAAAGG
>WJIR01000210.1 GCA_014730175.1 Candidatus Zixiibacteriota bacterium | reverse complement strand
GTGTCTCACCGTTCCATTGTTTTAACAGCGATTCCATGTATTAATAAGTTTTTCTGTTTCCTATTATACATACCGAATGGGTATTAAAACTGAAATTCTGGTTATACTCTCTGCGAAACCATCAAGGTTTCGACCTTCCATCATGCTATCATTCCTTATCCTGCCCTTTTTGCTTCTGCATATAATCTGCATAAAGGGGCGACATCGACAACAGCCGCTCCACAATTACCGGCAATTCTTCAAGTACGTACTCCAGATCAGCTTTAGTGGCTTCTTTGGTCATATTAAATGTCAATGAACCCGAGCAGAATTCTATCGGCACCCCTACCGCGGTCAGTACGTGTGATGCCGCCAAATCTTCTTCATCTTCTCCTTTCAGGTTGGAAGAACAGGCGGAACCGGATGAAACCATTATCCCTTTCATGCTTAACATCAACTGCAGGGACTCGCCTTCTACGAACTCGATCCAGAAACTCACATGCCCCGGAAGCCTTTCATCGGGATGGCCGGTAAAGTGGATGAATTTCAGTTTATCCTGAAGTCCATTCCATAGGCCTCGCCCGAGGGGAGCCAGATATTCATTACGTTCGGGTATCTCGGATTTTGCTAACTCCGAAGCTGCACCCATTCCCACGATACCGGGTAGGTTTTCGGTACCGGGACGGATCCCCATTTCCTGAAAACCTCCGTCGAATAAAGGTGAGATTTTGACACCCTTTCGGATATACAGCGCTCCAACGCCTTTGGGTCCGTAGTAATTGTGAGCGGATAGGGTCAGGCAGTCAATCCCCAAATCCTTCACATCGGTCGGAATGGTGCCGGCGCCGCAAGCGGAATCGCAGTGAAAATATATCTCCTTCTCCCTGGCAATAGCGGCTAATTCCTTCACCTGCTGGATTGTACCGATTTCGGGATTAGCGTGTTGGATAGAGATCAAACCGGTGCCCGGTTTTATCGCCTTCTTCAGATCATCCGGCGAAACCATCCCGTACTTATCTGTGGGTAGTACTGTTAATTCATAACCTTCCCGCTGCAATCGATAACCGATGTTTAAAACCGAGAAATGTTCGATTTCCGATATTATGATATGCTTTCTCTGATCAGGATTGGCACGAAGGTAACCGAGAATTGCGATGTTATTCCCTTCGGTAGCCCCGGAATTAAAAGTAATTTCGTCGGTTTCAGCATTGATCAACTTAGCCACCTGTTCCCGGGCTTTCTCCAAAGCTTCTCCGGCAGCAACTCCTTTTTTGTGTATATGGGAGGAAGGATTACCATATTCCTCGCTGAAATACGGTAGCATCTTTTCTAACACCCTCGGATCCACCGGTGTGGTCGAGGAAGCATCGAAAAAAACTATTCTTTGGTTTGTATCATTCATTAATTCCTCGAAATTTCATTACGTTCTTAGCATGTTTCAGGCAGGGGATTCTTTAATCATATAAAGATAACTTAGAGGGATTCTATGATAAGTCAAGCATTTTCACTGAACGATATCAAAGCAAAATCAGTTATAGCTATCATATAAATCTCGATTCGCTTTTGGAATTTAAAAACCTTTGATAAGGAGTTTGCATGCCTGAAGTAAGCGTTAATTATTTAGCGGTTTTGGTCGCCGCAATTGTTAACATGATAATAGGCGCCCTGTGGTATTCACCTCTGCTTTTTGGTAAAAGCTGGATGGGATTGGTCGGGAAGAGCGAAGAAGACCTGCGTAAGGAAAATTCCCCCATTCCATATATAATTGCATTCGTCTCATCGCTGATCATGGCGTATGTTTTGTCTCATATCATTGACTACATATACGCCGATAGCATTCTTGAGGGTCTGCAAGCCGGTTTCTGGTCATGGCTGGGATTTACAGCAACGACCTTTGCGACGAATTATGCATTTCAGAGACAGTCAACCAAGCTATATCTAATAGATGCCCTTTACTATCTCGTGGGTCTGTTGGTAATGGGAATTATATTAGCGGTTTGGGCATAAAAATATCCTGATCCCCGTTTAAGACTTCCATGCCTGTTGGGGATCAGGACCCTTTGCTGTTGCCAGGTAACTTAAACATTTTCGTCAGTCTTTCATGTACTATGAAGACATGCGCCAACTAAGTATCCCAGGAGTAATTCCAATGCTACTGCAACCAGGATAATCCCTGCCATTTCCATGTTGCACCTCCATTTTCAGAGAACCGATCATCGGTTATCTCTATTTAAGCATTAGAATTAACTCATTGGTTGATACTACGTAATGGAGATAATGTTTCATCTAACCCGTATTATTCATAAATTTAGTCACTGGTAGCGGAAGCCCTGTGCTTCCGGCATTTCTTTGGAATCTTCAATTACGGTCTGTAAATATTCTTATTCAATTGAGCTACCGAAGGGCAAACCACCGAAGGGCAAGCCTTCGGCTACCGGTTAAAGCTTTTTATGAATTATCCGGGCTAAGTAAGATGCATTGGAGGCAATTGTCGAAACCCAAGAGTTTAAACCTATGCTTGATGATTATTTAAAAAAATCCTCCGAGCATTTCCGCCCGGAGGATTTTGATGCTTTTATAAGAAGTTACTTAAGCAAGGTCATCCGCCTGGATATATTTATCTCCCCGGTTTCCAGCCTGTAGAAGTATATTCCGCTGGATAAATTCGACGCATCCCAGGTGATTTCATGCACACCGATTTCCTTGTATTCGTCTACAATTGTGCCGACCTTCTGTCCCATGATATTGTAAACGCTTATGTTTACCCTGCCGGCTTCCGGGATTTTGTACGAAATTTTCGTCTGAGCGTTGAAAGGATTAGGATGCGCATCAACGAACACCGGCATATTCAGTTGAGCTTCGTTGATGTCTTGCTCTTTTAGCACTTCGGTTAATGCAACCGAATTATTCTCCATGTTTTCGGATGGTTGATCCGAATATGCGGGCCGATAGTACTCCGCCCAGTCGGGTGACGGTGGCTGGCTGTTTAACCATATTCCGGGAGCCTGGCTGTGCGCATAAAGCACGGCATTGGTCATCATCCTGCCCACATCTCCCGCCCACTCACGCTCTGAAGCTCCGAAATAGCCGTTTATAGCAACACATTGCGGATAGTCCTGATTGACAACTGTACCGCTGTAATTAGACCACAGGACTCTCCAATGCTGAACCTGATGCCAATTCCCCTGTTTATCGGCGCTGAAATAATTTCCTTCGGAACCGGAAGATACTCCGTCCATTATCGGGTGATCCGGATCATCATTGCGCAAACTGGCGTCCCACCATCTCGAAGAACCATGCCCCAATGGCGAATAATCGGACATGTAACGGCCTCTTAACCTTCGATCAGTATGGTGAGCGAATTGAGTAGTAACCACCGCTCCACCGGCATCGACATAATCAGCAAGATTATCACCCAACGCCGTAGCATTGGCGAAATCATGGTTTGACCAGACCATGAGTACATCATAGTCGAGCAATTCCGAGACCAACGGCGTCGAATAACGCGCATCAACGAAAGTTACACTGCTAACCTGTCCGGTGTCGAAAAGCAGATCAGAGACTTCCGTCCAATCACCGTCGTAATCGGAAACCACCAATCCAACATCCGGAAAACCTTCCTGTTCCAGAACGACGAACTCAAACCAGGCGGAATCGCAAGGTTCGGAATAAGCCCCGGTGTAGGCAACGAAACGATAGGTTCCTGCCTGAGCCGATTGCGAAATCGGCTGCATCCAATTTGTGCCGTTGGTTCCACCGGCATCGAGCGGAACGTCGTAGTAGTTGTAGAGCTCAAGGAACTCATCATTGAAATACCATCCGAGCCATATATCCGATGTAATAGGTTCCTCGCTTGGATTGTCTATATAGATGAAAATCCTGAATGAATCGCCGGGGTAAATTTCAACCGGATCGGGATCGGTTTCCAGATTAACTCCCATACACATTCCCGGAGAAGAAACAGTATCGTTTTCCCACCAGTATAGTTCATTCTCCCAGCATGCGGAACCGAGAAAATCCATGTCCCCGTCGGTATCGATATCGAACGCATAAACACTCTTGGCGCCGTCGAAATTGGATTTCATCACGAGCTTGACGAAATTCTCTTCGCCATCATTTTCGTAGTAGAATGTTTCATCACCATTATAATCAGCAACAAGAATGTCGAAATCATCGTCGCCATCAAGGTCTTCGGCACACACATCCCACGGACCGACCAGGTTCTCATCGATCAGGTGTCCGGTAAACTGCTGGCTTCCATCGTTTTCCCACCATACAATCAAGCCGAGATCCTGCGCCAATGCAATTATATCAATATCACCGTCACGGTCTAAATCTTCCGCATAGGCATCGCGGGCGCCCTTAAAATTGGTGGCTACCTCGTGAACCGTAAAATTCTGCTGCCCATCATTTTCCCACCAGGATATTTTGTTATCCGCCAGCGCAGCGCCCAGGATATCGATGTCGCCATCATTTTCCATATCAATAGCATGCACGCCGACTGCTCCATTGAAATCACTGTCAACCTCGTGCATTGTAAAATGCTCGTTGCCGTTGTTTTCCCACCAGCTAATATCGATGCCGGAAGGCGAGGATTTGTAGAAAGCTCCGACAAAATCGATATCTTCATCATTGTCCACATCAAGAGCATATAAGTCGTATCCGCGATTGAATTCCTCGGTAATCTGATTCCTCGTGAAATTCATATTTCCATCATTTTCCCACCAGGCAACATCGCCGAAAAAAGCCATACCGAGAACATCCATATCGCCATCCCTATCCAGATCGATGACATGAATGTCGGTGGCGCTATCGAACTGCTCTGTAATAAAATGCTGGGTAAAATTCTCGGTTCCATCGTTTTCCCACCAGATTATCTGGTGATCGAAAGTGGATGAACCTAAAACATCTACGTCGTTATCCTGATCAAAATCGACAGCAACTGCCGTCCAACAAGTCCAGATATTACCGACGATATGCTCCGTCCAGTATATCTCCGCAAAAACCACACTGGTTAAGACCAGAATAAAAACGATTACCCCCGCCGCTTGCTGGAATACGAATTCCTTTTTTGATCGCTTCATTTAAGAAAACTCCTCGTTGAATTTTAAGTTAAGCTCTCTTG
>WJIR01000209.1 GCA_014730175.1 Candidatus Zixiibacteriota bacterium | reverse complement strand
TAATACCAGTCATCCCAGTCGTAATTCGTGTGGCAGAAGTGCTTGGCAGTATAAAGGGCATCGCCAACGCTCTGAGTTTCTCCATTACCGTTAATCATGTATCTGTGGAATTCATAGTAGTAGAAACCTGCTCCGCCCGGTGAGGAAGGCCATTCGGCGGAGACAGCAGAACCACGGGTTGCGCTAAGTACGCCGATAGAAGCTCCGATCCGATGTTCGACCAGCATCTCAACGCCAAGACGGCCGTAGTAGTTGGCTTCCGGATAACCGACCAGGCAGGATATCGCAAAAACGATCGATGAATAATCATCCTCGAGAAACGTATCGTTATGAATTATCCATGGTTGCGTAATCTCGTGCGTCTCCGGAACGTTGTCTCCATCATCCCAAAACCAGACCGACCTCACTGCGCCCATCGCCGAACCATGCCCTGCCCAGATAACCACGCTGTATTGACCGTTCCTCCAGTTATCGATGAAATAATCGTAGGTAAGTGAAGTCCAGGGGTTAATGGGATCGCTTATCAAGGACGATTCACTTATCACGATCGGTTTCGGTTTAAAGGGCGAAGGAGCAAGACCATCGTACTCACATAACCGGGAAATCGACCAATCGGTCATGATATCCTTCTGGACGTAGCAGGCAATTGTCGCCCCATCGACAAGCGGAACACCGGAATGGTCCTGATTCCTGTGAAACAGGATCGACCCGGCATGCAGGGATTGCTTCTTCCAGGCGCCGTTATCCTGCTCGAACTCCATTATCTTGTTCAATGCGTAGAAGATTTCGGAGTAGTCATCGGAAGGGATTCTGCCTACGCTGATTTCAGCAAAGAAATCCGGATGGTCTTGCTGGAACTCACCGGGGTAACCATCGCCATCGGAATCCCATGATAAATAATCGGGTCGGGAAAGATCGGCGTAATAATAGTCGGACGGCACTTCACCGCCCCATTCAAAGGGATCATCCGGATGGAACGAATGATTCCAGGGATCCGGATAGCAGTAACGCATCGGAACGGATGCCACGTCCCCCAGCAACAGTAGGTATTCAATCCCCCACGGTCCGTAGTGTTCGCGAAGGAAGTTTCGGATATTCTCCGGGAGGTCCCTGCCGCCGGCGTTCGCAATCATCGGATTTGCTATTTGTACAATAACGACATCATAATCCAGTGACTCTTTCCATGCCACGAAATCGGAGCTGTCGATAGCGTATGCCAGGTCCTCCTCACATATAATGACATAGTTATATCGATCTTCCCATCCGGCAGGTTTGTCTCCGGACGGCTGATACCAGCTCTGAGCCTGATGGTAGTTCACGAAGGTTTCCGCAGTACGCCAGAGACGCATAAAGCGTCCGCTGTCTATTGCGAAATCTATGAATAATGCATGATAGGTACCATTAATTTGTAGCTGAAGGTTTATGAACAATCCAAGCCATAAGAGGGATTGAAGTTCGAACAAAAGAAACTACCAGGTCCAAACACGAGCTAATCACCGTGATAATCGAATGTTCCCTAATATATTGTGTTTCAACCATATAAAAAGCGTCCCCAACGGGAGTCGAACCCGTGCTTTCGCCGTGAAAGGGCGATGTCCTAGGCCACTAGACGATGGGGACGATTTCGAATTCTGATTAGCAGTAACTTAAATCTAAAAAATTATGGGTGGGTGATGGGACTTGAACCCACGGCCTCCAGGGCCACAACCTAGCGCTCTAACCAACTGAGCTACACCCACCATAAAAGCGCTTGCCGCACAAGCGCAAGAACCACCTAATTTACTAAAATATGTCGGCAAGTCAACATAAATTTTCAATACCCCCGGCAGGGCTCGAACCTGCGACCCTCTGCTTAGAAGGCAGATGCTCTATCCAGCTGAGCTACGGGGGCATATAATCGGGGTGAGAGGATTTGAACCTCCGACATCTTGCTCCCAAAGCAAGCGCGCTGCCGGACTGCGCCACACCCCGCAATTCCCTTGATTATATATTCGGCAATTTAGCTTGTCAATAAAAATCCAATTTAGATAACCGCAGTGTTTGGTTACTTGTTACCCGTTTATCTAAAATGATTCCAACCTTCACCATCCAAAACCATGCGGGAACCGTCATCCTTTATAACCGCCAATCCTGATTCCGGTTCGGTGATTTTTCCGATTTTTGTAATCGGAATTCCCGAGGATTTCGATATTTCTTTTATTTGGTCTTCATATTTCGATGGCGCGGTGAATAGTAGTTCATAATCCTCACCCCCGAATAAAATTTGCTTCCATTTATTGATCTCGGATTCGGCAACATAATCATCGACGAGTTCTTCTACAGGTATTTCATCTTGATATAATTCGGCGCCCACTTCGCTTCCATCGCATATATGTTTCAAATCGGCGCCCAGTCCATCGCTTGTATCAATCATCGATGTTACGAAATTGCTTTCGGCGAGTCTGCATGCCAGTTCAATCCTCGGTTCCGGTTCCAATTGCTTTTTCACCAAACGGTCATATTCAGCCGGAAATCGCTTTCCGAATTTCTGCAGTATTTTCAATCCGAATGCGGATGAACCGGCACAACCGGTGGTGAATATTAAGTTTCCAGCTTTTGCGCCGCTTCGAGTTAGAATCCTGCCCGCCTGTGCCTCTCCCATCATAAAAATATCGATTATTAGCCCCTGATTTGTCCTGGCTAAATTTCCACCGATAATCGAGCCGGAGAATTGCTTCATCTGATCCTGCATCCCCCGTATTACTTCATCGAAGTTATCCACCGACATCTTCTTCGGCAATGCCATTGAAACCAGCGCAAAGGTTGGCTTTCCTCCCATTGATCCGATATCGCTCAAATTGACCGCAATCGCTCGCTTTCCCAGTTGATATGGACTAATAAAATCGAGTTTGAAGTGGATATCTTCAACCTGAATATCGCAGGTGGCAAGCAGGACTTTATTCTCATCGATTTTTATGGCGGCGGTATCATCGCCTATCCCGATGATCACGTTGTCCGACATGGATGGGTTAATCATTGATTTAATGCGGTCGATCAACCCGAACTCGCCGATTCCCGCTACCGTGAGTCCTTTCGTTTTTTTCTGTTCGTCTGGTGTTTTCATAGAATTACAATATAATATTGCGCCAAATTTGACAATTGTATTTTTAGCTATTAATGACTCCTTGACCGTAACAATATCATCATATATAATTGTGTCATGAATACATTTTCAAAAATAATAACCGTTTTGGCTATGCTTTTTGCAGTTGCCTGTTATTTATTTTGTAATCAGGAGAAACCGATGCCTAATATAAAAACGCCCCGAGGAGCCGAACTAACCACCTACCTGGATATCCCTGAAGGCAACGGCAGATTTCCAGCGGTGGTGGTGGCGCCGGGACTGGGATATAATGCTACCTTACCGCTTTTCGCCAAATTCGCCGACAAATGCATCGAGAATGAGATAATATGTTTGCGTTTCGAATGGGATTTTTACAAGCAAAATACACAACCATCTCAAGACCTTTCCCATGAATACGAGGATTTCGCTTCGGCGGTGGATTACTTGGGGAAAGTACCGGAAGTCGATACTTCAAAGGTTTTCCTCTCGGGGAAATCGTTGGGCGCGGTGATAACCAGTCTGTACGCCAATAAAAATCACGGCTTCAGCGGTTTAGTCCTCTTTACGCCCCCGATCAATACTCCTGAACCGCCATACGAACTTCGCGAACGAGCCGGGGAGATTGGGGATATAACCGCCCCAATTGCTATAATTTACGGAGAGAGTGATCCAATATGCAAAACCGAACGTCTTAATGAGCTTGTAGAGTCATTTGACAACCGGCCGGAAATGCATCGTTTCGGCGGCGATCATAGCTTCAAGGGAGCAACCGATGCGGAGACCGATAAAAACCTTGAAAATGCGACAGATGCAGCTGTGGAATTTATATTGAAAACGCTTGGCAGGTAGTTACCTTTTGATGGCAAAACAGCACCCCGAAGCGTTATGCTTCGGGGTATTTTTATCTTGTTCGTATTATCAAGAAATCTATCTGGTCGGAACCGCAGGGGATTCCGACTTGCTAATCCTGATATTCGACGATTACTTTAGTAGCGTCATACGTTTAGTGAATACATCACCATCCACTGATAATTTATAAAAATAGACTCCCGATGAAAGATCAGTAGCATCCCACTGAACGGATTTGAATCCAGCTATTTGGTTCTCATCTGCCAGCGTCGCGATTTTCTGACCCATAAGGTTGTAGATTTCCAGCTTCACATAAGCATTGTTAGCTAATGCATAATTGATGTTGGTTGCAGCGTTGAATGGATTCGGATAGTTGTTATACAATCCGGTCTCCATCGGTAATTCTACGACACCGTCGGTCCAGCCCTCAAGACTCCATTCATCATTGGTTCCGCTTACACCTCCGGCAACCGTGAATCCGAAGCAGAATGAATCTTCCTTAACGCTGGGATAATCTCCGCAGTATGAACAATAACTGTAGTCGCCGGTGGGAGCAAATCCCGGAATATTCTGTCTAATATTAGGATATGAAAGGGTTTCGTTAGGCGCCAAGGATACATTGTTCGCTCTGAAAACAGGTCCGTACCATCCGTATTCGGGCACATCTATCATAACCCAAACATCCTTGGTCTGCGGCGAATCGGTATTGTTGGTCAATATGCCGGTGTAGGTGAAATGACCGCCCGGAGGAACTACTATCGGAGGATCATCAGGTATCATCTCGACAGCTACGTCAGGAACCTGTCCACCTTCGCAGGAATAACCCGAAACCTTCAGGTCATCGATATTCCATCCGCAATACTGCCAGGCGACGTCGGTTTCGCCGATCCCGAACCTGACCTTGAAGTTAGGATTACCATCAGCCATCTCGGAAACATCGTAGGACTGTTCACCCCAGGCGCTTTCGTCGATTGTGCCTCCGCCATTTTCGAAGATAGTAATCCAGGATGATCCGTTATATCCCTGCAGGAAAGCGCGATCGTAGATATTCCTCTCTACTCCCAGCCAACGCCAGAAACTGAAAGTGACTCCTATATATTCCGAGCAATCTATTGTGGGTGATGTTACCCAGTAAGTCTGATTCAAGTTGGCAGAATAATCGCCTCCGCTGCCGGATGTGAGATCATTACCCAGAACTCTATTGTCGGAAGTTGGAGTATGATCGACTGACGGATCGGGACCACCATAGTTATCATTTCCCTGACCGCCGGTGGCTTCCCCGATAGTCCACTCGCCCTGACCGCCAAGACCGGTCCAGCCCTGGTTGTTGGAGAAATCATCTTCATAAACGGTGGCGATTCCATAAGCCGAAAATGCCGAATAATGATATTCCGGAGCGTTTCGGGGATCGGTTACAACCTCTCCCTGCTGAGTTTCGGCGCTCAGATAGAAATCGACTACAACGCCGCATTCTAAAGCGGGGAAAACGGCATCGTAAATATTAGGGGCAACCACTTCCATCGGTACGCTGTTATAATTACCCCCTGTGCTATAATGAAGCATGCCGGTGCCCGGTTGGGGTTGATTGGTTCCGGCGGTTACGTCAACCCGGAAACTGGTGCCGCCATCGGGATCGATAAGTTCCGGTAAACCGTTAGGATACGCAAACTCCAGAACTGGAGGAATGGAGAGATTAGCTAATGTAGCCAGCGTAGCCACTCCGCCTTTTACAACCTCGGTCCCGAAATCCAAATCCAGATGACTGATCAGATCCTGCGTAGAATGATACCATGGGTACCAATCAGGAGCGCCCCATAATTGGGCATCGATGGAAAACGGTGCGGGATAACCGTAAAGCGAGAAATAATAATGATCGCTGCCATAGAACGGACCATCGGTTTGTACCCGGATGGAATATGCATCGCTGTACTCATCGGTCAGGTCGCCCAACAAATCCCCCAATGCAACTTCAGCCGCGAAATACTGGTCGGTATAGACGTTAGTATCCCATCCGTAGCCGCCTTCGTAAGAGATCATATCGAAATTCAATACACCGCCGATATTCTTATCATTATTGGAACAGTACTCAGCGTAAGCCTCGGAGCCGTACAGGCCCTGTTCTTCGCCGGATACGCACACAAACTCGATGGTGCAATCGAAATCGTATCCGCTCATAACTCTGGCTGCTTCCAAAACCGCGGCTGTGCCGGAGGCATTATCTTCCGCTCCCGGGGCATTATCGTAGGGATCACCGGATGTAGCATCTATATGCCCGATTATTATGTAAATTGAATCGGGATATTCGGTGCCGATCTTCCTCCCGATAGCGTCATACCAGGTACCGCCGCTCCCACTGTATGGGAATAATTCCGTCTCATAGCCAAAACTGTCGAACACATCGATAGCCCACTGCTCTGCGGCGCGACAGGAATCGGTGTATGAGTATCGAGTGACGAAATCCTGCATTCTCTGGATATAAGCGGCATATTCTGTTTCGCTCACTAAATCCACTATTTCCTGAATCTCGGGATCGATTACTCTGTCGAACGACGGTATATTATGCTTTTTACCCACTGATGCTTTGGGAACAAAGGAGATATGAGTAAGACGTTTTAAACGGCTGTAATATTTGTGATCCAGGTCCTTATCGATAATCGCGACAGCATCTTTTCCATTGTAATAGAGTAGATTTATGCCATCGGGTAAGTTATCCACATCCTCCGGATTCAACTGAAAAAGGTAATATGATTCATCCTCGTGGCGCAAACCGATCGCTTCGGTTTCAAGAGCGGAGTTTCCTAAGGCAGATAGTCCCGCTGATGTTGCGCCCACCAGCAGTTCACCCTGTAGAATTCCGTAAACATTAACACCCTCAAGTGATACGAGTTCGTTAATATCCTTTTCGACGTTTTTAACGATATATAAATCCTCCCCCATCGATGCTGATGTTATCAGCAAAAAGGCGCAAATTAGAGCAAAGATAATCTTTGGTGAATTGGTCATTCTAACTCCTCCGGTTTTAGTTTATAAATTGAAATTTAAAAGCGACTAATATGATATAGATTACTATCCTGCAAATTCTTCCATCCCATCATTGCCCGAACAGGTGAATAGAGATAAGAGGCGCGTGATTTATAATTACGTCCAATTATTCGTAAGCTAATCCTTACATTCCGATCTTAGAAGAAAATATGTTTTTTGCATGAAATTTATCGCCATCAGGCAATCAGTTCTTATGGGGCGACCATATCTCTTAATCAACCCGAAATTTCTGACTGGAAGGTTGCGAAACTCGCTACTATCATGCCTAACTACCTTGCTCCGAAATATAATTAATAACATCGATTTTGTCAAGTTAGTGTATCACAATCTATTCAATATGGAGTCAATATTGCAGATTGATGACAAAGTAGGATTAGCCCGGACAATTCATCAAAATCATCCGAGCTTTTCGGTTCACCGTTATGCGGTTACAACCTTACTTGTCATGGATTTACCCCGCTATTATTTACATAATGCTGTGTGAGCTCTTGCTGCAGATACTCGAAAGTTTCCTCCACATCATCGAAAATACGGTATAGATCCAAATCCTCTTTGGAAATAGTGCCCCAGTTATACATCTCCTCAATATTTATAACCTTATTCCAGTATTCGCTTCCGTATAACACTACCGGCATATATTTTTTGGATTTACCGGTCTGGATAATCGTAAGTAATTCGAAGAATTCATCGAGCGTACCGAAGCCACCGGGGAAAACGACCAACGCTTTCGCCAGATAGAAAAACCAAAATTTGCGTATGAAGAAATAATGGAATTCAATTGCAAGGTCTTTGGTCTGGTACTTATTCGGGTATTGCTCCCACGGCAGACTGATATTCAAACCGATTGAATTGCCATCCGCTAATTTAGCGCCGAGATTAGCCGCTTCCATAATTCCCGGACCGCCGCCGGTGCAGACCATGAACCTTTTGTCCTTCTGCTCCAGTTCTTTGAACCAGATAGTCAATTTTTGCGATAGCTTTACGGCATCTTCGTAGTAACGGGACATGGTGACATCTCGCTCGGCATCCTTTAGCGCTAATTTCGCTTCCTCGGAATCGTCACTACCTTCCTGCAAGCTTCGTTTTATCTCCTTCAGTTCTTTTATCGCCTCCTTTTGCGGCAGAATACGCGCCGAACCGAAGAATACCACGGTGTTCCAGGTATTGTATTTTCGCAAACGGGTGGAAGGCTCAATCATCTCCGCCATCACGCGAATTATGCGCGCCGGCGGGCTATTTAAAAATTCGTAATTGTTATAGGCTTTGATAAGATGTATATCATCCTGTTGGTTATTGTTGTTATCTATCATAATGTTCTTTTAATTTATACGTATTCGGGATGGAATAAATCGTAAAGGAATGCCTTTACTGTTTGAAATTCATGATAATATTATCGATAAGGCGGGTGGTTCCCAGACGCACAGCCAGTGAAATCAATACTTTGCCGCCAGGTTTCCTGACCGGTTCCAAAGAATCCCATTGATTGAAACTAACGTAATCAACTCGTTTGATACCATAGGTATTAAGCACATCATAAATTCGCCTGCGCACTTGCCCGAAATCAAGAATCCCTGATTTTATCAATTTGGAGCCCTCCTGCAATGCCGCATGGATACCGCGAGCCTTTTTCAACTGGCTTTCGGATAAGTATTGATGACGCGAAGACAATGCAATACCATGCTCATCCCTGACAGTGGGACAGGCAATGATCTTAACAGGAAAATTGAGTTCGGCAGCCATTTTTCTCACGACCGCGAGTTGTTGCGCATCCTTTTGACCAAAGTAGGCTGTGTCGGGTTGAACGATATTGAACAGCTTGGCGACTATCGTAGTTACGCCCTTAAAATGTGATAATCTTACCTCTCCTTCCAGAATGTCGGTAATTTCCTCGATTTTGACAAAACTGGAAAATCCTTTTGGGTACATTTTTTCCGCAGTAGGGACGAAAACAACATCGACTCCAAGCTCAGCAGCCTGCTTCGCATCCTTTTTGACATCCCTAGGGTAGAGATGATAATCCTCGCTGGGCAAAAATTGTGTGGGATTGACAAAAATAGAGACGACGACGAAATCAGCGGACTTTGCTGCCTTTTTAATTAAGTTGGTATGCCCCTCGTGAAAAGCCCCCATGGTTGGAACCAGTCCGACCTTTTTGCCATCCGCCTTAGCGTCAGCCACCAATTGGCGGATTTTTTTGATAGAACCTGTTTTAATCATCAGCTATAACTCTCCTCTTCCGACGGAAAACCACCGCTTCGTACATCCTTCATATATTGAGTGACCGCTTTCTTCATCCTTTCCGCGAAGTTATCATATTTCCTGACGAATGTCGGTTGATAATCCTCGAAGAAACCGATCATATCGTAGATTACCAGCACCTGACCATCGCAGTCCGGTCCTGCTCCTATCCCGATAGTCGGGATATCCATCGATTCGGTGATTTCCTTACCCAAACTCGAAGGAATAGATTCCAGAACAATCGAAAAACAACCCGCATCTTCCAGCGCTTTCGCCGAATCGAGCAGATACTGCCGAACCTCCGGCTTACGACCCCTGACTATATATCCGCCGAAACGATGCACCGACTGCGGCGTTAAGCCAACATGCCCCATGACCGGAATACCGGCATCAATGATCCTCTTGACTGTGGGAACGACTTCAACTCCGCCCTCTACCTTCACACAATCGGCGCCGCCCTCCTTGAGAAATCTGCCGGCGTTCCTAACGGCGTCTTCTGCGCTTGCCTGAAAAGACATAAAAGGCATATCGCCTATCAGCATGGCGCGTTTCAGGCCTCTTTTTACAATGGATGTATGGTATATCATCTGATCCATCGTCGCCGAGAGATTGTTTTCCTGCCCGCAAAAGACTGTGTTCAACGTATCTCCAACCAGAACCATCTCAATACCGACTTTGTCCATTATCATCGCGGTGGGGTAATCATAAGCTGTAAGGACCGAAATTTTAACATCGGCTTTCTTAAACTTCTTTATGTTGCGGATAGTGATCTTACTTATTTTTTCCGGATTGAATTGCATACTGGTTACTCTCTGCTCTAAGAAAGCAAATATCGCCTTCCGTTGAAAGGCTCCGTTACGTTTTCCACAAGCGTTTCGAAATGCGTTGAGTTATTAATAAAATTAAAACTGTTCGAATCTACAATTAACAGCGGAGAGGCGTCATAATGCAAAAAGAATCTATTATATTCGTCGTTAAGCTGAGCGATGTAATCCTTATCGATATTCCTCTCGAAATGCCTGCCTCTCCTCTTTATCCGCTCCAGCAAAACCTCATTATCGGCCGCCAGATATATAACTAAATCCGGCCTGGGTAAGTTCTCACCCAAACTGGGGGCGATTTTCTGGTATAAAGAGTATTCACGATCATCCAGATTCAACCGAGCGAATATACCATCCTTCTCGAACATATAATCACAAACCGCACCCTGATGAAAAATATCGATGTATGATAACTTCTGAAGCTGTTGAAATCTGCTCGTTAGGAAAAATATCTGCACCTGGAAGGCGTAACGACGCGGATCGACATAAAAATCCTCGAGGAATGGGTTGGTTTCAACTTCCTCAAGAACTAACTGCATACGGAATCTTTTGGCAAGCGCGGTGGCTAAAGTGGTTTTACCGGCGCCGATAACTCCTTCGATGGCTATATATGAAGCAGACATTAATTGACTCCCCTTCTAAAAAGCTCTATGCGCTGGTTAGCATGTTCGGATTCCAGTAACTGGCTATATTTGTGTTCGGTAACGGGACATTTCAATTCCGGCTCCAAATCGGTAAGCAGCTTAAGTACAAAAATCCGTTCCTTTATTCTCGGGTGCGGAATTCGAAGTTCCGGTTGCTCCAGTATAAGATCATCGTAGAGCAAGATATCTATATCTATCATTCTTGGCTGTAATTCACCCTTGTTAACTCTCCCCAGCTCCGCTTCTATTTCCTGACACCTGTCAAGCAATTCCACAGGAGTTAATTGCGTTTCCATCCTCAATGCGGTATTGAGATATACCGGATGTTCGGTCGCTCCAACCGGTTCGGTTTCATATAAGGGAGCGATACTCCGAAGATCGACATCCGGTATCCGCTGGATTTTGCTTATCGCACGCATAATGTTAGTATATCTATCGCCTAAATTCGAACCTAAGCTTAAATACACCGTTTTACGAATTCTTTCGTTCACGTGTAATCCTTACTTCCACATAATCCAGAGAAGCGTCAAATGGAGGTCTCTTCCTCAATGAAATCTCCACTTTGTCTATTAAATTGAATCTCTTCAGCGCTGCATCGGCTATTCTCTCAGCAGCAGACTCAATTAACTTATATGTCTCATTCTGAAAGCTGTCAGCTATACATCCGTAAAGTTCGGTATAATCAACGGTATGTTCTATATCATCCGCTATTCCATAAGTTTCACCTGAATAATAAACGGCAGCATCTATCTCGTAAAGAGCTCCGGTAGTTCTCTCCGCTTCGGTTGTTCCGCAGTGACCGTATAGCTTGATATTCTTAATCAGAATCCTGTTCACCTTTAAAACCTTTCAGCCGTTTGTCAATCATGTTCTTGCCGGATTTTATTGGGTGCAGTACTTTCGCTATTCGATTTATCGCCTCCTCCAGCTCTTGCTCGGTTCCTGTGAGTGCTATCCTGATATAACCCTCCCCATTATCCCCGAATTTTACTCCAGGTATGACCGATATCCCCGCTCTGCGCCAAAGTGACCTCGCCAGGTTAACAGAACTCCTTCTGCGGGGATGCTTTACCCAAACGAAAGGCGTGCCTTTGCTGTTATAAACTGACCAGCCGAGCTTCTTAAGCCCGGATGATAAGATATCAGCATTAATCTTTATCCTCTCCGACGTTTCTTTAGCGATTGTCTCATAGTGGTCTATTGCGGAATAAAAAAGCTTGAGAATAAAGAATGGTATATCCCGGCACACGGCGCTGTTCATTTCTTTGATAATGGCTATGGCATCCGGTGAGCCCACAGCGAATTCAAGCAAACCTTTCTGAAAACCGTATCCAATGTCGAATCCTGTGAATTCAATCCCTACCTTCTTTGCACCGCTGGAATGGAATATCGATGGATGCGAATATCTTCCGCGATTAATTGCTAAGCTCCCCCACCTGTGACACAGAAGATAGTTACCCTTTGCCGCAGCTTTCACCTGTGCATCGAAAAACGAGGAATCAGCCGCCGCCCCTGAAGGTATATGGGGGTAGTTTAAGAATTTTATCTTCAGATTTCTCTCCACTCTCCGGTCTGTAATCGATGATGAAGCCAGATAATCGGTTCTCTCGTTAACCGGAATTGAGGAGACGGATGCGCCCGCCATTGTCGCTGCATTTCGGAAGACGATCGACGCCGGATCGCAGACTGCTATTTTATCTCCGGGATTAACAAGCCCCAAACTAATCAGCATCTCCGACGGAATCCCTGCTGTGATGATCGCTATCGATGTCCGGTGGTTCAGTTTTATCCCGAACTGTTTAACGTAAAATTCGGCAATGTATTTGTATGCATCAACTATTTCGGCTTTAGTTGCTCCGCGACGCAATCCCGGATTACCGATTATCCCGCCGGCTTCACCTGCGAAATCCGGATTAGAGAACAGTTCGCACCGCACCGAGGATAGCTCGATAACACCGGATTCCCTGTATTTCGAACCAGCCGGAAGCCGAGGCTGTTCGAACGACAGAGGTCCTTGCGTTTTGTATAAACGTTCTGCTTTGTCGAGTATTATCTTTCTCAATTGGATGTTTCTAATAGAACTGCTTGAGCAACCGCATAAGTGTGGCTGTGCGACATCGAAATCAAAACCGCGCCGCCATCAAGCTTTTCCTTGGCTTTACCGCCCAATCTCACCGATGGCTGACCGTTGCGGTCATTAAAAATCTCGATTGAAGTCCATTTGATGCCGCTTCTGGCACTACTGCCCAAAGTTTTGAACACCGCTTCTTTTGCCGCAAAACGGGCTGCGAACGAGTATTCCGGGAACACTTTTTCCGAGCAGTAACTAATCTCCCAGGGCGTAAATACGCGATGAAGGAAGCGGTCTCCCCACCTTTCTATCGCCTGCCTTATCCTGCTGATTTCAATTATGTCTATACCGACTGCTTTAACCATTTTTCCATCACAACAACAGATATCCGTAGTTTATATATAAAATCTAATATTAAACAATGATTTACTTAAAAGCAAACATTTTAAAATCCGGCAAACCCGGATAATTCAAAAAGACTCTCAATCTGAAACCGAAGGCTTGTCCTTAGGTCAGGCTGTTGATAACACCATGTACCGAAAGGTTCAAACGAGACCCCACGTTTCAACGTGGGGGAGGGTCACTATTTTTAATAAGGACGGGTTTTAACCCGTCTTGCATTATCCTACTTTGCCATCAATCTGAACCGAAAGCTTGCCCTTTGGTGGAATTAAAACAATATACCATTGCCACCTTGGAATTCGGGGTCCGGAAAAGCGCCGGAAGCGCAAGGCTTCCGCTACCAATTACAAAATTTATGAATCATTACGGGCTAAAACTGAATACTACGCGCAATTATGTTGTATTTAGAGGTTTTTGTGACCACAACAGGGCGAAGCAACCGTAATCCTCATCGATTGACATTTTCAATCCTGAACAACTTAGCTTCCCCCGCTTCGAGCATGGTCGTAAACTTCAGTTCATTATCCTCATTATAGATAACGTATTTTTCGTTCATCCTGCCGTCAACATTCACAACCTGGTAGCGCCTGCTTACGAAATGATCGATATTCAGAACAACACTTGCGTAAATCGGCGGCGCTTCAACACCGAATTGATTATTGCAGGCACGGTTGACAACTAAGAGACAATTCGCATTCAGCGTTGTATCCCGGAATTCGGTTACCTGAAACCATCCTGCATCCGGATTGGAGACAGCTGTTGTATCTGTCCACCAGGTCACCGTGTCGATAAGTGTTGCTTTACCGATCTCAGTTTGGGCGCTATCGGGGGATATACGATAAGACTTTTTCCAGTCTAAAAGCAGATATTCCTTTTCGATACTTCTCACCAGCGGCGCTATATTATCCCTCAATGTGTAATAAAGCGAGTCACGTGGTGAACCATCCGTATTTGTTAATCCATAAGTAGAATCCCCGTGAGTGTCAAGTCCTGATGCATATAAAAAGACGGATTGCCCATCAACCCCCGCTGCCAAGCCGATTCCGGCGGTGCAGCGAAGTTCCGATGCAGTAGGCCTTCGCTTCCAATCATTTTCCCCTCCTCCAAACGCCATTAACGTTTGGTAAACTTTCTCCGGTTTATGTTGCGCCTGGTCGAGAGCATACCTTGTATTAAGCATCAGGTATCTCGTCATTTGATTTAAATGACTCTGCAGCCCGGCATGTCCTTTGCTGCCATAATATAGACAGGTGTCCGAGCAATCGGGACCGAAAGGATATAAATCGAGGTGTAGCCACTTCGGTTTTGCTATGTCAACAAAAGTCCTGGGAAATATTATGTGCGCTCCTTTTATTACCACATCAGGATTAGCCGCACCAGCTAATGAATCGGAAACTATTTTCTGTATCAGTCCATACGGACCGAACATGTAGTACGGAGGTTCATCCTGAGCCCAAACAGCCATTATCGTGGTGTCATCACCAACATTGTATCTCCTGAGCTGTTCGGAAATCGCGCCCCAACCAATTGAATCCACCATTAACTCCCTCGCATCCTCCTCGTATATCTCCAGTTCCTGTACAAATATATCGCGCTTGAGCGTAGAAAAAACTTTCATCTCCATCTCCCGTCGTCCCCTGGTCAGGTTCTTGGTGTTGAACGGGATATGAATTGTTGTAATAACTGAATCATCAGGTATCGAATCGCGGGTCACCGCGACTATAGTTATCGTATCACTCGCTAATGTCCACTCCGAAATAACCACAAAAGCGAGTGTTGTAGTATCGTCCAGAGATTGCCCGGAACCGACCGCAATTTTGTAATCGAGGACATAATCCCGACCCTTCATCAAGCTGTATCGCGGTCCCAAAACCAATTCGCTATCACAATAGGCGCTGTCCATATCTGCAGAGCCTTTCCATACCGAGATAGTGTCTGATATTACAACCGAATCACCCCACAGATGATGGATACCCCGTAGATCCGGAATATGCTTGTCGACCGGTCCGGTACCACTGCAGGATATCTTCTTGTATGCCTTGCAGTATTTATTCGTAGGGACCTGTACAAAATCCCCATTCACCCATTCCGACCCCGGAGTGTTGATCAACATACCCCTGTCATCGGCCATCTCCTTCATTATTCGGTATGCGGCGGTATCGCCTACGGGTGAGAACCAAACCGCATTCATCTGCAAACTCTCGGACAAATCATCGAAGAATGCTTGCGATGTATCCTTTTTACCGTACATTATCAGACCGAAAATATCATCATCAATCGGAAAACCTCCCAATATATTTGAATTGAAACCATTAAGAAAGATTAAAGCAACTATTAAGAGTATTAACCTAATAATATTACTATTGAACTTCATAGTTTCCTTCCATTTAATGAGTTGCTATTTTAATCGCACCATTTTTCTAACCGGGATCAAGGCTGTCCCCCAGATCTTCAAACTGTAAAAGTAAATTCCGGAGGATACTTCCGTGCCATGGGCATCTTTTCCATCCCATGCTACAACGTAGTCTCCCGGATACTGTCGCTTGTCTACTAACTTTATCACCTCCTCTCCCATAATGTTATAAATAACTAACTCTACCTGTGCTGGTTGAGCCCCTACATTCGGTAAAATATATTTTATTCTCGTTTCAGGATTAAATGGATTCGGATAATTCTGATTTAAAATATAAGTCTTGGGTAATGGATCAAAAGGATTATCATCTACCGAAGTTAACACTACTTCCAATTCCTGTGATGGTTCACTTTCATTATCTTGATTATCAACTGAGGTAATCTTATAGAAATAATTTTGTTGGTTTTCCCAGTCAGTGTCGTAGTAGAATGAATCAGTTGCTACAAATAACAACGTATTGATAGAAGGTTCGAAACCTGATAAAGTATCTCTGTATAAATTATAGTAGTTGAAGTCTGTTTCAGTAGCAGAACTCCATTGAATTAATATAGTATCCGGTTCCAATATCTCAGCCCATAAACTCTCTGGTGGTTCAGGAGGTAAATCCTGATAATCATAAGATTCACCAAATGGTCCTCCGTACACTCCTATATCAGATCTGGAATTATCAATATCTAATTTCTCAGGATCCCCGGAATCTATACAGGGAGAAAATGCCTGTAGATAAAAACCATCTTCCTCCGATGTTACCATGGGATTAACATAGATATTCTCCCAAAGCGAATCCTCTGCATTATCTAATAGTATATTTTCTTCATTATCAAAGAAATCGTTATAGAAAATATTACCAAAGGATTTGTATAGGTATATTCCGTATTTACAATGTTGGAAAATATTATTTATCACACTATCTTCAGCATTACCTCTGTCTAATACTAAACCCGTTACACGGATATCAGACATTCCAAAATAATTATTATAGATAAATCGTTCTCCGAAAAAACCGAAATTCACCTGTGTACTATGGCTGGAAGCAATTCCATTATCAAATAAAACATTATTAGACATGTCCACTCTATAAGGATGTTCGTAGTCTATCCCTCCGACTCTATTTCGAGCAATGAAATTGTTCCGAATAACGAGGCTTATGTACATGCCAGCAATCCCAATAAACTCATTGTCAATTATGGTATTATACTCTATCAGTGGTGTAGCTGGATAGTCAAGGATATACATACCATATTCGTTATTCATTATTATGTTGTTACGAAATATTCCACCCGCCCAGCCCAATATACCATCCCAACAATTTGTTATTTTGCAATCCTTAACTTCCATATATCGCGAACCTGCTAATGCCCCCAATACAATTCCCTTGTCTTCTGTATTGTTTTCCCCTTCTATCCAAAATCCGTTGAATATTGCACCTTCTCCTCCATCAACTATACGACCCGTACTATGAATCTTAGCATTTTCCCAATTCATTCCAATGACTGCCAATGTATCCTTTAAATCAATGTTTTCATAATATGTCCCCGCCCCCACATAAACAGTATCTCCCGGTTCTGCAGCATCAATCGCTTTTTGGATACTATCTGCTGCTGTCTCCCAAGATGTATAGGGATACTCACTACTCCCCTCATGCGAAGCGTAATGGTAATCAGCTAATGAAACATTATTGAGCGTGAAAACAATCAATAGAGGAAAAATCAGAATAACGAAGCAGCGAAGCACCTGCCTTAATTTAGAAAAAAGAAACATTAAAAAACTCCAGAGTAACTAAGGGACGTGTCAAAGCGCGTCCCTCCAACCACCTGTATTCAGAATCATGAAATCAATTCCAAAGCAATGAAATAACAATCTACTATTAAATATGTTTCATTTTTGGAAATTGTCAATAGGGAACCGGAGGGTCATACTTGGTAGCGACCAAAGGACGTGACTGAGCGCGTCCCTCTGACTAAAATTCATACCCCCAGGATAGAGATACTCTATCTATATCCTCTTCGTGGATGCCATAGTTAATATCAAGGGGACCCAGGAATGTGTTGACCACAAATCCTATCATGAAACCATGCCGAAGCTGAGTGAGTTTCACCTCTTTGCGGTCATCGAATACATCTCCGGTATCATATCGGAAATACAGGTAATAATTGCGATACAGAGATTTACGGATTTTCAAAAAGTAGAAAAACATGTTATCGCCCAAGACCTCATTACTGTAATAACCGGCAAATCCATCAGGTTTTCCCAAACGGTATTTCTCCGGATGAGGCAGACCGTTAATGGAGATTCCGAGAGCGCCGCGAGGATGAAAATTAAATCCCCAGGGAAGCGGGTAATAAGATTCCAAGGAGATATAAAATTTGCTGTAAACCTCATTACCGCCCAGGACATCATTGGCGAATTCCAGATAAGAGTGATGATATTTGCCGGTTTTGGGCAACACATTCTTATTCTTGGTGTCCACTATGGAGCGAAGGATTATACTGCGTATATCGCTACTTAATTCACTATTATCGGGGAACTCTTCGGTGATATCCTCCGCATGGAATTCCAGCGAGGCTGTCCCCAATCGCGAAATCTGCTGCCCTATCCTGAAACCTGCCGCTATGTTGTCTTTTGTATAATGATTTCTCGGTCGATGATCAAAATACAGATCCATCTCTTTGCTGCCGAACTCGGCGAAAATAGAAAACGTGATCATAGTATTAAAAAACCTGTCGGCGCGGAATTCGGAACGTAGTTTTTGCTCCCTATCACCAATTATCCCGCGCAAAATAAGCTCCTTACCGGTTCCGGCAATATTGTAATTACCTAATTCAATTAATCCCTGTAAGTTATACTCATTATCATATCTTGCGCCGAATCTCGCCGCAACTGGATGTTTTTCCCGGAATTTCAACCTTAGCGTATAATACCCATTGGAAAGGCTGGCGATATTTGTGCTCACATAGTCGAATAAACCTGTATTATATAGCTTCTCCACTCCCGCTGCGATATCCATTGAATTGTACGGTCTGCCGACTACTTCGGGGAAATCCCTGTGAATCAACCAGGATCGGGTAATATTTGAGCCTATTATTTCCAAATCCGATATTAATCCCTCATCAATATCGATTGCCAGAATCCCTGAATTCGGATTGACCTCGATTCGATCGAACTTAATCAACGGGTAGTGTGAATTACGATAAAGATTCTCAATATTAAGCAATCCGCGCCGCAATTCGGATGCGTCCAGCTTCTCATCTTCATCAACTTGAAGGTACTTTCTTAGAATATCCGATGAGAATACGGTATTCCCTGATATTCGCACCTCGCTAATTATTGGAGAAGGGACTAAACCCAGAACAACTGATGTATTGCTCGCCGAATTCTCAATCCGTGCATCCACTGATATATAATCCCCGCATGCGAAAAGCTCTTCCTTTAAAGCATTTATTGCGGAAAGTTCTAAATTGCGGTGTTGATATTTACGGGTTATGGCATTGACATGTTCGGGTAAATTTGCATTTTCAAAAGATGAGATACGGAAATTGCTGATAAACAGGGTCTCGCTATTCTCAGCTTGATTATTCCCGAGTAAATTATTGATCTCAGGAAGTTTAGCATAAGCCGCTTTTTCTCCTGCTTCTATTATCGCGGCAACGTCAGTAAACTCTGTATTTGCGAATTTAGAAAGGTCCGGATTTATTACCAGATCAGCTTGCTCCAATAACTCCGCTGTTTTCTCCTTAACCATTATACTTGTCGCTTGATTGGCAATATCGAAAGGTGAATTCAGTTTATCCTTAGGATCAAGCTGCGAAACGGTATTGACCGCAATCACCTTATTAGCCCCCATTCCCCTCACTACCTTAACCGGTATAGGCTCTGTTAATCCCCCGTCTACCAATAAAGTATGATCATACTCAACCGGACTGAAAGCCAGCGGTACAGAAACCGACGCCCGCATAGCTTCGGCGAGATCTCCGGAAGCCAATATAATCGTCTCTCCGGTAACTAAATCTGTCGCAACCGCTCGGAAAGGGATCCGCAGTCTGTCGAAATCCGCTCCGGCTCCGTAGCGGGAATTCACGGTGATATCATAAAGAAAACTGGTCATCCGTTGCCCGCTGGTAAATGCCTGAGGGATATAGGGAGTTAAACCATCAAACCGAATTTCGAGTAAGTGCTTTTCCCGAGCCTGTCTTTGAGTAAGAAAGAGCTTTAACCTGTTTGGATTATTGGAAAAGAGACTCTGCCAATCAGTTACTTCTGCCATCCTCTGCAGGTCAACAGCAGAATAACCAGAAGCGTACAATCCACCTATTACCGCCCCGATACTGGTCCCTGCTATGTGGGAGATGGGGATATTATTCTCTTCAAGCGCTTTCAGCACTCCGATTTGAGCAAATCCCTGTGCGCCTCCGCCGGAGAGCGCCAATCCTATTCCGCTCGGTTTTGGGTATATAATTGGAGTTAAATCGATTGTCGGATTATCTCCAAAATCGGTATTCACAATCTCGCCGCAGATTACTGAACCATAAAAAAACAAGAAAGAGACACCGAACAAGACAAGAAAATTAATATACTTATAATATTTTTGTATTGACTGAAACAATTGCTTTCTTCTCATGGTTGATATAAATTAACCTCTTTCGGTAGTAAAAATCAATCGATTATTTGCCGAGATTATTTATATGATTAGTAATGCGAGACTAAAATACCTAACTTCATTGAAGCAAAAGAAATATCGTCAGAAAGAAGGACAGTTTCTCATCGAGGGCGTTAATCTTATAAGAGAGGCTATCGAAAATCAACGCATTCCAAAAGAACTGTTTTATTCCGTAGATTTCGGAACCAAGAATCTGGACGCATTGGTCAACAATAGAGATGTAAAAACGACATTTTTAACAACTCCTCAGATGAAGAAATTATCCGATGTAACCACGCCACCGGGAATAATCGGACTGATGCTGCTTTTGGATTCGCCCTTCGATGAATTCAGCTCATCCGATAAACTATTGTATCTGGATGATGTTTCCGATCCGGGTAATGCCGGAACTTTGATCAGGAACGCCTGCGCGTTCGGTATGGGTGGGGTGTTGTTTTCTCCTGATAGCTGTGAGTTGTACAACCCCAAACTGCTTCGTTCAACTGCGGGTTATGTCTTTCAAACCAAAATCGCTCAGGATATTGATCGCAAACAGCTTAAAGAGCTCCAGAAACTCGGGTTCAGCTTGATATCAACCGATTTGCAGGATGGATTACCTATAAATGAACATAAGTGTCCGGCGAAATCCGTACTTATCCTCGGCAATGAACCGCGTGGCATAAGCGATGATGTAAACCGGATAGCTGATATCAAAGTTAAGATTCCGATTGCCAGCGATGTGGATTCTCTCAATGTCGCAGCGGCAGGCGCAGTGTTAATGTATTGGGCAACCAGGGAACAATAAGTCGGAATCCTCCTGATTTCGACTACTAAATATTAGATTGCAGACAAAGGCGGGGTATTCATGGTTCAAGTAATAAAGGACGCAAAATCATCATCGGTATTAAGCTCGTTGCTCAGAGCTTTACTTTCCAATCGACAACTATCTCCGCAGGAGCTCGATTCGGTGCTGGAAGTGACCTGTAAGAAGGCGCTGGCAGCCGTAAACGGAGTGGCGATCACCATCTATTTGCTGGATGAAACTAACCATATCCGGTTCAATTATGTTTACTATACTCCCGAGATAGAAAAATGTGGAGAGAGCTATAAAGCGATTGCCAAAAAGACAGCCGGGAAGTTGAAATCACTTCCGCTCGAGAAAGGGAAAGGTATAGTAGGCAGAGTTATCGAAACGGGTGAACCGATACTCACGGTAGACGCCCAGAATGATCCTGATTTCAATCCTGAGGTCGATCGCGAAACCGGATTTAAAACCTACACCATGATAACCGCTCCATTAAAGAGCGGAAATGTCATAGGCGCAGTTCAGGTTATAAATAGAATTCCCGATTCCGGAAGAGACCAATTTAACCAAACAGATCTTGAACTGCTGCAGCAGGTTGCGGATTATGCTGCGCGCATAATGAAGACAGCTTTCAGCGAACATGAAACTATAACCGACACCGAAGCCGGACAGTATCTGGCGCAACTTGCTAATACCGAATATATCGATCTGGAGCATCATGTAGCCAGCGATCCCGAGCTGCTTGAAACCATCGGCGAGAAGACCCTTAAGAAGCTCAACATATATCCGGTCGAAAGGGATGATGCGGGGAGGGTTACGATTGCAGTGTCCGATCCTCTCGATTATGCGCTTCTGGACAAATTCAAATTCGCAACCAAGCTTAAAATCGGAAAAGTCCTGGTCTCAACAGAAAAATCGATTGCCAAGGCTATAAAATCCGCATTTAAAATGGATGCGCAGATATCCGAAACCGTTGCTGAGGTCGGCAAGGAATACGATTCGAACGCCGAATCGATAGATATCCAGGAAGAAGTAACCGAATCATCGGCGCCGATCGTCCAGTTAGCGTCGCGAATTATAGAGGACGCTTATGATAAAGGAGCCTCTGATATCCATATAGAGCCGTTTGAAAAGGAGGTCAAAGTTCGTTACAGGATAGACGGCGTTCTCCACGAAACATTTTCCCTGCCGCCGAAGACTATTAACGCCCTTATTTCTCGTCTTAAAATCATGTCCAGCCTCGATATCTCCGAAAGACGGTTGCCCCAGGACGGAAGGATTAAATTCAAAAACTATAACTCCAAAGATATCGATATCGACCTCAGAGTCGCCACCGGTCCGATGGCATTCGGCGAAAAGGTTGTGATGAGAATATTGGACAAATCAGCCGCGGCGGTCGCTCTGGAACAGATGGGTTATTCGGAGTACAATCTCAAGATATATCGTGATCTGATAAAGAAACCTTATGGAATGATATTACACTGCGGGCCTACCGGTTCGGGCAAGACCACTGCATTATATGCCGCCCTTAACCATATAAACAAACCGGATGTTAATATACAAACCGCGGAAGATCCGGTAGAATATATGCTCGTTGGAGTAAATCAGATGCAGATGCTTCCTGAAATCGGACTAACTTTCGCCAGAGCACTTCGGTGTTATCTGAGGCAGGATCCCGACATTATCATGGTGGGGGAGATTCGCGATCTGGAGACTGCGGAGATCGCTATCGAAGCAGCCTTGACAGGCCATTTGATGTTCTCCACTTTGCATACAAACGACGCACCGGGAACGGTAACCCGCTTCATCGACATGGGAATCCAACCGTTTCTGATTTCTTCATCACTCTTAATGGTGGTATCCCAGCGATTGGTGCGGAGATTGTGTAAATGCAAGGAGGAATATGAACCATCCGATGAGGAACAGAATCTTCTGGGGATAGAAGAATCCGATGTTACTCTCTTCAGAAAACGCGGCTGTCCTCTATGTAGCGACACCGGTTATAAGGGACGGATGGGCGTGCATGAGCTTCTGACATTATCCGAGGAAATAAAACCGCTTATCGATAGAAAGGTGTCCTCCGACGAATTGCGCATTCAAGCGCGCAAGGATGGTATGAAGACTCTGTTTGAGGACGGAGCTTTGAAGGTGAGAAACGGTTTAACCTCGGTTGAGGAATTACTCCGTGTCGTGCGTCCGGAGTAGCTTTACCAATCTGTCCGTATCCCCAACATCAGGATTCCGGGCATGTTTACGAATTAACTATATGATGGAAAATACTTGCGAATTTCCGCAACAAGTAGTATTATATACCGTAGGTAACATAACAATTTAAAAACGGAAGGAGGCGTGATTACCTTATGAAAAATTTATCCCAAGATGCTGTAAGATCGCGCCTGACGGGAGCTTCTTAACCCCCTCTATCGTACTATCCTACTGTCGTTTATCCGATAGTCATCCGGGTAAGCTTTTCTCAGGCACATTGATATCAAATATTAAGTTTCGAATATTATCGTAGACTCTTTTAATGTCTCAATTTAATTAGTTTGATTGACGAATAAAGGATTCTGAAATGAATTTAAAAGATTTAGGCTGGAATGAATTTCACGAGAAAAGCATTAAGGATTTAACCGAATCCGGACTCCTTCCGGCAAGAGTAACCGAAGAACACAAGAATAGATATAGACTGATATGCCAAGCGGGGAATTTAGCCGGACAGTTGACCGGTAGATATATTCATCGTGCAAAATCGTTATCCGATTTCCCTTCGGTGGGCGACTGGGTAGCAATCAGCATTCCTTCAGGCGAAACCAAGGGAATGATCAAGTACTTATTACCACGTAAAAGCGCTTTCTCCAGAAAGGCGGTACTATCGGGCGGGATGCCGGATACCGGAGGCAATACGGAGCAACAGGTTTTAGCAGCCAATATCGATTCAGTTTTCCTGGTAAGCGGGCTGGACAAGGAGTTTAACATTCGGCGTATCGAAAGGTATCTAAGCGCCGCTTACGATAGCGGGGCATCTCCGGTAATTATTCTCAATAAAGCCGATATCTGCCAGGATATTGAAACGAAAATCATTGAAGTTGAATCTATCGCATTCGGTGTACCCGTTCATCCCATAAGCGCAAATACCGGGGATGGATTCAATAAATTGACTCAGTATTGCAGGCGCGGGGAAACAGTAGCTTTACTTGGTTCATCGGGTGTCGGTAAATCGACCATTATCAATCGTTTGCTGCAGGATAATCGAATCAAAACTCAAGAAGTGCGGGAGTACGACAGCAAAGGGCGCCACACAACCACGTCCAGGCAGATGTTTTTCATACCCGACGGTGGTATCGTAATCGATACTCCCGGCATGCGGGAGTTCCAACTCTGGAGTGAAAACGGAAGCGAAAGTAGCTCCTTCAGAGACATTGAGGAACTGGCGGAGCTATGTAAATTCAATGATTGTCAGCATCAAAGCGAACCCGGTTGCGCAATTAAGATAGCGCTGGAAAACGGAAACCTCGATAAAGGTCGATATCGGAACTATCTTAAGCTGAAGAAGGAGGAACAGTACCTTAGCGTAAGAAAAGACGAGAAAGAAGTTCGGCGGATCCAAAGGGAATTTGATAAAAAAATCAGGCGCTACCTGCAGATCAGGAACGAGCTCAAAAAGGATAGGCTTATTTAGAGAGAGATTGTGTACCCGACGACAGAGCAGTCCCCGACTCTGTCTCGTCGGGTGATCCCACTCGACTGAATAAATCCGCCGGTCAGCGCTCCAGCGCTGAAGGAAATCCGTTTCATCGCGCGGCCAGCTGGCTTAACCTGACCACAAAGGTAGGTTAGAGGTGTCAAGAGTACGGGTAACTTGACCTACCGAGAGATGTAAAAATCGCGGATTGAGTTTATTGCTTCCTGAAAGTCATCCGGAAGCGAGGATTCGAAAGTGACAGATTTACCGCTTATAGGATGTTCGAATGTGAGATGGTATGCATGCAAAGCCTGGCGTTCCAGAACTTTCATCAGCTTTCGCCATAGATCAAGTTCCCGTTTGTCCAGAATGCCCGGAGGCTGTTCTCTTCCGCCGTAATCCGGATCACCCAATACCGGATAACCGCTATGGGAAAGATGCACCCTTATCTGGTGCGTGCGACCGGTTTGCAATCGCATCTGAGCAAATGTATATCTACCGAATCGCTCGATTACATTATACTGAGTGTGAGCATCGCGGCTTCCCTTGTGCGTAACGGTCATCTTGGTGCGATCGCTGCTACTCCTGCCGATAGGGAATCGCAGATCGCCCTCGTTCTGCGGGAGGTCGCCGATTACTATCGTTTTGTATAATCTCTTGACAATTCTATTTCTTATCTGTTCTGAAAGCCGCAAATGCGCCTGATCGGTTTTGGCAACTAACAACAAACCCGATGTATCCTTATCCAGTCGGTGAACAATTCCCGGCTTGACTTCGCCCCCGATACCCGATAAATCTTTAATGTGATATAGTAAGGCGTTAACCAGGGTACCTGTATAATTGCCTGCTGCGGGATGTACTACCATACCCGCGGGTTTATCCACCACAAGCATATCCCTGTCCTGATACACGATGTCTAACGGAATATTCTCCGGCTTGATCTCGGATTCAGCCGGAGGCGGTATTGTTAAATCCAGTATGTCGCCCTCCTTAAGAGTATAACCGGCCTTTACCGGTTGTCCATTAATCAGTATTTTTTCATCATCAATCAGGTTCTTAATCCTGCTTCGAGTGATATCTTCTAACAAATGCTTGCAGTAAATATCAAGACGTTGGCCTGCAACCTCGGCATCGATCTTTTTAGATATTTTCCTGCTCATCCTCTGAAAAAGACTGCTGCGAAAGGTCGCTGTCCGACTCCGATTTCTCTAACTCCTCGCGCCGATGGGGAAAATTAGGGTGTGTAATGATGTAGAGGATTACTCCGATAGTGCCGAATGTAACCGCGCAATCGGCGAAATTAAAAATAGGCCAGCGGTTCATGTGATAGCCCGAGAATTGAATACCGAATAGCGTAAACGGATCTATGTTGATATCGAAGAAATCGATATCGACGAAATCGATTACTTTACCGTGCGCTACCCGATCTATTATGTTCCCTAAAGCGCCGCCCAGGATCAGGGAAAGATTAAATCTGAGGAATTTCTCGATCTGGTGACTTTTCTGGAAATAGTAAACGATCACTAAAATAGCAATAATGGAGAGGAAGATATATAGCGATCCGGCGCCCGATCCGAAGCCAAAAGCGCCCCTGGGATTGTAGATAAAGGTCAAGAAAATGAAATCACCCATGACCGATATCGATTCCCCTTCCTGCATGAAAAAATAGACCAACCACTTTGTTAGCTGGTCTAAAAGGATAACAAGCAAACCGGTTAAAATATATATCCTATTGGCACGCCGGGCGTTCAGCTCTTGGTCTGTTCTTCCTTTTCCTTGCATTTAACACACATTCTGGCATGAGGAACCACCTCAAGGCGGGCGTGAGCTATCTCTTCTTCGCAGACCACGCACTTTCCATAAACGTTGTCTCTAATTCTCCTTAGCGCTTCATCGATGTGATACAACAACCGCCCCGATTTGGAAGCGAGTAGGAAAGACTTTTCCCGTTCCTGAGCATCAGTCCCCAGATCAGCCATGTGATAAGCATGGCTTGAGAGATCGCCGGAGCTATCCTTCTGGGTATCGGAAGAAAACTCCTTGAGCAATCCCAGCTCCTTGAGAAGCTGTTTCCGCTTTTCTAAAAGCAGTTTCTCAAACTTCTCCAAATCGCGTTTGTTCATTTAGCAACTCCGTACTAACTACTAATTTTTTCGACAGAAATTACAGTATCCTCACCATTTATATTCCAGGATTTCTCCAAATCACCCTTTCCATCACCTGAAATTATCTCTTCGGCGAGCGTTTCCTCACTAATATAACTCTTATATTTCTCTACGGCATCTGTTATCAAATCACTTCCGCAAAAACGAATCCTTATTTTGTCTGTAACATTATAATCCGCGGTCTTACGCATGTTCTGGACTTTGTTGATTATTTCCCGAGCAAAACCTTCATCCCGTAATTCGTCGGTTACGACGGTGTCAAGTGCGATTGCGGTCTCACCTTCCTGCAGTACTTCGTATTCGTCGGCGTATCCGGTTAGAAAATCAACATCCTCCGCGCTAACGGAAACCTCTTTCCCTTCAATGTCGATGCTTACCGAACCTTCAGCTTTGAATTGCGCAGCTTGCTGAGGGGACAGATCCTGCAGCGCTTGGGAAACCAGATTAACTTCCTTCCCGAATTTAGGTCCCAGGTTTCTGAAATTAGGTTTCACCTCGAAAACAGAAAGAGAATCGAAGCTGTCCACGAATTCGACCTGCTTAATATTCAATTCCTCCTTTATATGGCTGAGTAGAGGCGAAAAATCCTCTCCTTCCTTCGTATTGGAGAGTTTCACCAAAATCCTTGACAGGGGTTGGCGCACTTTGATTTTGCTTTTCTTACGCGCTGCAAGGCCTAAACTGACAATATCCATGACCTTTTCCATCAGCGACTCCAGCCTGGGATCGATCTTCGAGCTGTCGGATTTCGGGAAATCCTCCAGATGAATCGATATCTTGCTCTTATCATTGAGGGGCTCAACCAGATTCAAGAAAATTTGCTCGGTTAAAAATGGAGCTACCGGAGCGGCCAGCTTACATGTGGTTAGCAGTGCATCCCAGAGATAATAATAGGCGGTTATTTTATCTTTAGTCGGTTCCGATCCCCAGTATCTGCGCCGACAACGACGGATATACCAGTTGGACAGATCCTCAATAACGAAATTCTGAATCAATCTGGTAGCTCTGGTTATCTCAAACCTGTCATAGTGATTATCAACCTGGCGCACCAATGTCATCAACCTGGATTTCAGCCATCTATCGATTACGGTAGGTTCCAAATCCGATTCTTCAACATCGGAAGGATTAAACTTGTCGATACTGGCATACAGCGCAAAAAACGAATAGCTGTTTTTCAGGGTTGAGAGAAACTTCTTAGCAACTTCCGCTACGCCATTTATGTCAAATTTGGTTGGTAACCATACTTGCGAAGTAGACACCATATACCAACGGGTAGCATCGGCGCCCATCTCCGATAAAACCTGCCGCGGATCGACTACATTGCCCTTGGACTTACTCATCTTGTGACCATCCTTATCAAGTATCAACTCGTTTACCACGATATTCTTGTAGGACGATTTGCCGAACAAGAAAGTCGATATCGCCAGCAATGTGTAAAACCAGCCACGGGTCTGGTCAATCCCTTCGGCGATAAAATCAGCAGGAAACCTGCTTTCGAACTTCTCCTTATTCTCGAACGGATAATGATATTGGGCAAACGGCATGGAACCGGAATCGAACCAGGCGTCGATCACTTCGTGAGTTCTATTCATATCGCCGCCGCATTCGGGACAGGTGATAACCACACGATCTACGTAGGGTCGATGTAGCTCAATATCATCGGGAACATTTTTGCCCAATTCCTTGAGTTCCTCAATACTCCCTACTGAATGCTCCTTACCGCAGCTTTTACATATCCAGATCGGTAAAGGAGTTCCCCAGAAACGTTCACGCGATAAAGCCCAGTCAATATTATTCTCCAACCATTCCCCGAACCGTCCATCCCTTAGCTCCGGGGGCTGCCAGTTTATCTGCTTGTTATTCTCAATCATCTTATCTTTAAAACCGGTGGTGCGGATAAACCAGCTTCGCCTTGCATAATACAGCAGCGGCGTATCGCATCGCCAGCAGAACGGATAGGTATGTGAATAAGTCTCGGATTTGAACAGCAGCCTGCGTTCTTTAAGGTCTTCGGTTATTTCGGGATCAGCATCCTTAACGAATCTGCCTGCCCAGGGAGTCACCTCGGGGATAAATTTGCCCTTTTCGTCGACAGCCTGTACTACCGGCAGATCGTATTTTACCGAAAGCTCATAGTCATCGGCGCCGAATGCCGGCGCTATATGTACGATTCCGGTGCCTTCTTCGGTGGTGACGAAATCAGCGTTAACCACATAATGAGATTTCTTATCGGTTTTGACGAATTCGAACAACGGCCTGTAATGAAGTCCCATTAGCTCCGCGCCGGTGTACTCCTTTACGATATTGACATCATCTCCGAATATCGACTGAGCCCGTGAGCGCTCCAGAATGAAATGATTTCCCCGGGATTCCAGCTCCACATATTTGTACTCGGGATGTACCGCTAAGGCTACGTTCGATATTAACGTCCAGGGAGTAGTTGTCCAGACCAGGAAATAAACATCGGGCTTGTCGATCAATTCCATGAGCACAAAAACCGATGGATCCTCGACCGTTTCATAACCTAACGCTACTTCATGCGACGAGAGCGCCGTACCGCACCGCGGACACCAGGGGAGTATCTTGTGCCCCTGATAGAGATAACCTTCGCGGTGGAAACGGGTTAGCGCCCACCACACCGATTCTATATAATCATTCGTATAAGTTACATAGGCATCATCAAGATCGAGCCAGAATCCGATCCTGCGCGTGAACTCATCCCATTCCCTTTTATATTTAAATACCGATTCGCGGCATTCTTTATTGAAATTCTCAATCCCGAACTCTTCGATATTTTCTTTAATAGAAATTCCAAGCCGTTTTTCCACTTCCAGTTCAACCGGAAGCCCCTGGGTATCCCATCCCGCCTTTCTCTCCACGCGACAGCCATTCATAGTCTTGTAACGGCAAATAGTATCCTTGACTATACGAGCCATGGCATGATGTATTCCCGGCAGGCCGTTGGCTGTCGGCGGTCCTTCGTAAAATACGAACTCGGGAGATCCCTGCCGGCGATTCAGAGATTCATCAAACACATTATATTTATCCCAGTATTCATTAACCTTTTGTTCGGCTTTGGGATAATCAAATTCTGAACGTAATTCTCTAAACATAATCGCAATCTATATCTCAAGCTTTTCGAATGTTTTTTCAACCAGAAGTTTCATTCTCGGCTCCGCTTCTTTAGCGGCAGCCAATACTGACTCCAATGAGATCGATTCCATGGCATCGGGCAGCCCCATATCGGTTATTATGGACAGTCCCATCACTTTCAAACCGGAATGCCTGGCAACTATCACTTCCGGAATCGTGGACATGCCCACAACATCAGCGCCAAGTGTACGAAATGCCCGGAATTCCGCTGCCGTTTCCAAATTAGGCCCCAAAACGGATAGATATACTCCTTTTTGAACACCCAATCCGTTTTCAATGGCAGTGTTATACATCAGCTCTACCAGGTCCTTATCGTATATATTGTACATATCGGGAAAACGAGGGCCCAATCGGTCATCATTAACTCCAACCAAAGGATTCTTACCCTGGAAATTAACATGATCGGTAATAATCATAATATCGCCGGTTTTAAACTGCGGATTTAGTCCGCCGCAAGCATTAGAAACAAAAAGCAGCTTGATCCCCAACGCTTTCATAACCCTCACCGGAAAAGTCACCTGCTGAGCGGAATAACCTTCGTAAAGATGAAATCTTCCCTGCATGGCAATCACTTTCTTGCCCGATAAGGAACCGAAAAGAAGCCTTCCGGAATGGCTTTCAACCGTTGAAACCGGAAAATTGGGGATGTTCTCGTAATCTATAACCGCTTCCTTATCAATCGCTTCGGCAACCGCCCCCAATCCGGTACCCAGGATAATACCGACATCGGGATCAAACGCGGTTTTCGTTCTTATAAATTCGACTGCTTCCTTAATTTGTTCGTAAATTCCATCCAAAATATACCTCTTCGATGATTGTCTTAATCTTGCTGGTTTTCCGCTTCCGAGCGTACTTCGTATTCCTCGGCTATTTTATCGATATCGTCATCGCTAATTTTCGATCTCGGAGTTATCTCCGGTGTCTCTTTTTCACTCTCGCGCACAATCTGTTCGATTAGCTGCGTATGAGCGTTGATAATGGATCTTATCTCGCCAACCAGGGATGTTTTTTCCATCTCGAGTTCATGTATATATTGACGGATTTTGACTGCCCTGTCAGAAGCCTGCTTTATTATACGGTCGGCATCCGATCGCGCTTGTTTGATAATCAAACCGGCTTCCTTGTTGGCGTTTTCCACAGTTTTTTCAGCGTTTTTCTGGGCGGCTACCATGGTTTCGCTGATGGCGGTTTCGGTATCGGTATAGCTGGATAGTTTCGCCTTTAACTCCCTTTGGGATATCTTCAGTTCTTCATGTTCCTGGAGTACTTCCTCCATCCTATCGGCAACCTGATTAAGATAATGCTCGACTTCAACCGCATCGAAACCCCGCAATGCTTTCTTAAATTGCTGATGGCGTATATCGATTGGATTTAATGCCACAATAAGGACCTTTCGAATTTATTACTATTTTCGACCCGAAGTAGCGCCGGTTTATGCCGGGCGAGAACCGAATATTACCGAACCTACCCGAATCATATTAGCGCCTTCTCGCAAAGCGATATGATAATCGGCGCTCATTCCCATGGATAGATACTTCATATCAATATCGGGATTTCTACTTCGGATGTCATCATAAAGTTTCCTGGTAAGCTGGAAATCCCTTCTGATTATACTCTCATCATCTACAAACGGACCGATTGTCATTATACCTTTTATCTCAACTCCGGGCAAAGCTTTAATTCTTTCAGCCGCTTCCAACATCTCCAACGGATCGAATCCTGATTTCGTTTCTTCACCCGAGCAATTTACCTGAAGCAGGATCTCCATCCTTTTGCTCCGTTTTGCCGCTTCATCAGCTATCTTTCCGGCAATCTTTATGCTATCCACCGATTGAATCATATCGAACATCTCAACCGCTTTTTTCGCTTTGTTGGATTGAAGATGACCTATCATGTGGAATCTTCCCTTGAGCCGTCGAACCGTATCCACTTTATCTTCGGCTTCCTGTATTCGATTTTCGCCTATATGGGTTATGCCTGCTTCCAGCGCTGACTGCACAACCTCCGGAGGAAATGTTTTGGTCACCGCCACTATCATTATATTCTCACAGTCGGCGCCAAGAGAAGCGCAAATATTCTTGATATCTTCCTTCAGTTGCCTGAAATTACGCTCAATTTCCTCTCTTCGCAAAACTCCCATAACCTACAAAAATAAGCGGAGCAAGTAATTAAAAGCAAACATTAATTTGGTAAAAATATCAGTAACTTAGCCCGGATAATTCATAAAAAACATTAATTCGTAGCCGAAGGCTTGTCCTTCGGTAGCTCAAGTGAATTAGAATATTTACAGGCTGTAATTGAAGATTCCAAAGAAGTGCCGGAAGCACAAGGCTTCCGCTACCGGTGACCAAATTTATAAATGATACAGGTTAGTTGTTCTGTGTCGGGCATTTATTGCTTGACGATTTATCAATTCTTTTGTAAATTAAATCAGTTAGAATATGTACTTCTCTAAATTTCTGCCTGAGATAGATGTTGCTACTCATAACTATTAATTATCCCGGTTAATTGTTGCCAATCATGCAATTAGTGAGGTCGGATATAGATTTTAGAGAATTGTTAGGTCTACTGATTAGCCGGAGATGAAGATTTTATAAATTTCTACTAAAACCACTCAAAGAAAGGAGACATTAGACATAAGACTGTTGACAATTCTATCTAACCTATCTGCAAACAAATACTCTTAAGAGGTTCAAAATGAAAAAATTGCTTCTCGTTTTATTGATTACTGTATTCATTGCAGCGAACTCTTTCGCACTGCAGGATATCGCTTTGAACGACAGCGATGTTAATTCCGGGGATGAATCGAAACAGAAATCTTTGGTTTCCCAGTATTCGCCGACCCTGGAGATTCAGTTCGAACATTTCTTCAGCAGTCAAGCCCAGTCTATCTGTTTTGACGAAGAGAACAACCTTTATTACGGGATCGGTTACAATGCCGGCTGTGAAACGTATGATATAAACGGCAACCTGGTCAATTCCGTTACAATCGGTGTTAGTTCGGTACGCACCTGCTGGATGTACAACGGCGATGTTTATCTCAAACCGTTCGGTACGGATTTATATATTATAGACCCGGAGACCGGAGCCACCACCACTGTCTTCTCGGATATGTTCAATGATTCTAATAGCGAAGTTTGTTTTCTGGAGGGAATAATCTACGAACATTATTCCGAAACAGTATGGATGTTCGACATCGATACCGGTGAACAGGTCGGGCAGTTCACGATAAACGGCAATAATTACGATTACCCGATCGCCACTAACGGAATTCACCTATTCTTCGAAGAAGCTTTCTACAGCACCACCATTCATACTTATGATTTCGATGGTAATTTCGTGGAGACTTTCACCGTTCCCTACGGTGATTGGAGTTGGACCCTCTCGCACTGCAATAATTTGCTGTTTACCGGAGACCATGATAATGGTAACTGGTATGGATATTCGGGAGTCGAAGGAATCCTGTGTAGCGATGTGGACATGGTTCCCGATGACGATCCGGTTGTGGTGCCTCAGGGCGGTACTTTCGGATTAACCGGTTATATCGGTAATCCTAATGATGATACTTTGGTTACCGACGTTTGGGTCGGCGTTATCTACCTTGGTGATTTCTTTGAGCTATGGAATTTCTCAAACATTTCTCTTGCTCCGGGTCAGACACTCTCCGCACATCTGAACCAGAGCGTTCCCGTATATGCGCCAATCGGCACCTATACCTATCTTTCATATTCGGGAGAAAAACCTGACGCCTGCGACTCCGCCTTTTTCGAGTTCACCGTAACAGGCGCTCGGAGCTCAGATGCCGCTTCCGAATGGCTGCTTGAAGGCGGATTCTACGAAGATTACGCAACACCAAGCGAATGCGCTTTGAGCGGCAATTATCCGAACCCGTTCAACGCTTCGACAAATATAACCTATGACATATCCCAGCCTGGTGATGTGAATCTTGAAGTATTCAACTTAATGGGACAAAAAGTGGCGACTTTGGTGGATGATTATCAGCCATCAGGGCATTATTCTGTTACCTGGAATGCCGCTGACTATCCTTCGGGAATTTATTTCTATAAATTGTCCTCCGGAGGTGAAGTGTTCACCAAGCGCATGACATTATTGAAGTAGGCCCCAAACCTCGTTCAGGTTTAATCCCGGACGAGGTTTCAAATGCCTTATCATGCTTTTTCATCAATCCGGTAAGCCTTAGGACTGATCATGTCAACCACTGATTTGCGGCGTCAAGCGGTGGCTTTTTGTTTACGTTTATTCGGATGCTTTGTCGACTTATCCTGCCGGGAGGAATATCGATAGTAACTATAATCGTAGTAATAGGGCAGCACCTTTTCGGTATCATTGAGGATACAGCCCAGTATATTTATTCCGTAGTTCTTTAGCAAATTTACAGCACGCTTGGCGACATCTTTAGGAGTCTGACCCGCTTTGACCACCATCAATACCCCATCTATTTCCGGAGCAATATCCATTATGTCGGAAACCGGAATTACCGGAGGGCAGTCCAGGATAATATAGTCGAAATGGTACCTCATCTTATCAAAGAACGATCTTAATCTGTCCCCATCAAGTAAGCTAATCGGATTAGACAACCTTTTTCCTGCGGTTAAGATTTTCAGGTTGTCAAAAGAGGTGCTTTTAAGAATGAAGTTATCGATACTTTCACCTGAAAGTATATCCGATATACCTCCTGCGAGTTTTATCGAGAATACATCGTGCAGTCTTGGTCTTCGGAAGTCGATATCAACCAAAAGGACGTTAGATTTGCTATGATCAGCGATGGAAACTGCAAGAAGACTGGCGATAGTCGATTTGCCCTCTCCCAGAGTGGCGCTGGTGACAGCGAAAGAGTTCAAGATGTTATTTTTCTGCTCGGATTTAGTTGTCAAGTAATTGAACACCCGTCGCATCTCTATAGCTTCGGGGGATTCCCGATCGAAGTATTCTATTATCGATCCGGCCTTTTTCTTTTTCAACATCCCACATCCCTGCTGTTTAAAATTGTCTTAAGAAGGCTTTCTGTGCCCTGGTCTAAATTCTCGGATATATTCAGGTTGCTCCGCGCCTTTGAATAGTCCGGGTTTACCTCGAGCGCTCTTTTATAGTATTTCGACGCCCGGCTGGCGAATATATTACCCAAAATGGAATGAGCGGCGCCCAGTTCGTAATGCAGATCGGCAAACTGAGGATTTTTATCCAGCTTTTCCTCAAGATAAGCGATATAATCGAAGACTTCATCATAACTCAGTTTATCAAGTGACATCGCCAGTTTTATGTAGGTTTTCAACTTGGCGGTTGAGAACTTCTGAGATCCGGGCATTTTAGCGTTGCTTTCCAGTATCGCCAGAGCGTCCTTGTAATCACCGTTTTCAAGGTGTTGCCATGCCGTCTCGTACCCCCCGGATTTAAGTGAGGAATCTATACTGACAGCGCTGCTGATATCATTTTGTATCCTCTGGGTTAACTCTTCATTCGGCTCAGTATAATCCAGATAAACCGTTTGCATCAGAAGCGCCAATGCCCGCAGATAATATGCCCTTCCATAAAAAGAGTTAATTATCAGCGCCCTCTCGGCGGAATTATATGAATCATCGCATCTGCCGACTTTAAGATACGCTTCGGCGAGATCCAGATGGAAATCGGCGAAATCCGGTTTTTGCTTTACAGCCAATTCCAAGTATTCGATAGCTCGTCGGCAATCGCCGGAATTGAAATGTGCCTCGCCCAGATGATTCAAAGCCTGGGAGTAGAGAGGATCACGATCAACGGCTTTTTGAAACTCGCCAATAGCCTCCTCATACATACCCGAGTTGAAAAAACCCATACCGAGACGGTCTCGCCAGACCGCATTATCGACAGAAAGCGGCATATTTTGGGAAAACTCCAGCAGCAAATAAATAATTTCCACTCGCTCGTCGTGAACTTGGCGTACTTTCTGCTTGATATCGGCCTCGACGGTATCATCTATACGGATAGATTCGTTAACAGTCTGAACCATGCCGTTTTTTATCATAACGCTGTTGAGCTGATTCTGTTGGATATCACTGGCTGTTTTTAAATGGTATTCATTCTCTTTTGCCTTGATGCAGGTTTCAAATCCAATGAACTCCATCGCTAATTCCTCCTATTGAACCGTTCTGCTTAAATAAATAATGAATGCGACCAGGGCGGTCGAAACGGTAATCCCCATAATAATCCAGATCCTTCCCGAACCTTTTTGAGAAAGCGGTAATTTGAGCCTGGGGACAGTCCCGACTACTTTCAAGCCCAGATACGATTCAACTTCCTCTACTTTATGGAAACTATTATCCCATAATTCCAGCAGCAATATTATACCCAGTCCCAGAGCCAGTCCCAGTACGGCGCCAACCGCCGCCAATTTCACTCGATTAGGGCTGACCGGTTTTAGAGGGATCGCTGCAGGCTCGATAATTTTGAATTTCGTTTCCGCTTCCGCGCGGGTAGCTGCTTGATTAATCTGCGAACCGGTTAACTGCTCGGAAAAAAGCTCGTATATCCGGCGGTTCTCCTCCACTTTGCGCTGTAATGCTTCATGTCGCTGTGTCAGAGCGGGACTCTCGGCTATCTGGCTTTGGACGTTTCTAACTGCTTCATACAGCACTCTTCGTTTCTCCTTGAGGAACGAAAGCTTTATCGAGAGATATTCATAATCTATCAACTTCTGCTGGATGATAGGTTCCCTCTCGGGAAACTGCCCGACCACCAAGCTTTCAATCTCGTTTTCAATCTCCTGGAGATATTCCCTGGAACGTTCGTTTATCCGAACAACCTGAGCATCCCGCCACGAATAGCGGACCAGAAGTCCGGATAATCCCGATATACTTTCTAAGGCGTCGAATTTTAGGGAAGCCAGATTACTCGAATAATCGATTCGAGGTTGATCAATGCCATGCTCTTCGAGTTCATCCCGCAGCGTACCGATAGTTTTGGAAATTGACTTAATCTCGATATTAGTAGCATCGATCGCGGTGTTAATTTGGTCGATATTTCTAATCATGGTGGAGTCCTGATCCATATTTCTCCGCAGCATTTCTTGCTCGAACCTGCGAAGCTCTGCCTCGGATTCCTCCAGCCGTTTACGATATGTATCCAGCATCTCATCGGAGAAGACCAAAGCGCCTTCAACGCCGGTTAACTCGCTTGCCAACGAGTTTTCTATGAAGATATCCGCCAGGGTGCGCGCCTTGTCCGCCGCAAGCTGCGGTGAGGATGCGGTTGCCGCTATCTGCACCAGATTGCTTCCATTGAAACTGACACTGATAGTACGCCGGAGTGATTCAACCTGCATTTTTCTGGCTAATTCCAATTCGGATATATCCGGGAACTTGCTGTGAAGCTCAATTACTGCCTCTTTTATCGACTGCGGAACCGGCAGACCTAACCGTTCGACAAGCTGCGACAAATAGTCGGTAGAGACGATTCGGTTACGGATGGTGTTAATTCGTTCCTGTCTTTGCTCACGACTCATGCTGTGCCGGTTCTCAGGCATCATCCTGGAGAATGTCGAAGAAAGCAGATGAGATTCCGCTACCAGAATTGTGGTGGATGATTCATAGGTGGGCTGCAAATAGTAACTGCCTGCTGTTACGAGCAGAGCTGTGATAACAAAAGGAAATATAAGGAACCATTTCCTCTTAACCACGATGCGCCAGTAGTCTCTTAATTCTATGGTCTGTTGGTTTTGATTTGATTGCATATATTATATACTTCAGTCGTTTATTGCATCTACGGCTATAATTGTTGAGGTTGTTGCTATAATAATCGGCATAAAATCGCCGAATGTGGATAAGAAACTGCGCCAAAATGAGCTGCGCCTGGGCACCATCACCGTATCTTCGGGTTTAAGCAGTAACCTTGGTGGATGTCCCTTCTCCGAGTACTTTTCCAAATCGATATCGGTAATCTGACTGTAACTATCGAACTGCCGAATAACTCTTACACCGGACATATTGGCTTCCGGTAAAGGACCTCCGGCAAGAACTACAGCATCCAGTGCATCCATTCCTTCATCGAGATTAAACACACCCGGTTCACTCACGGCGCCATAGACATAACATATTCGCCGTCCCTCGAAATCGCGCGGGATAATTCCTTCTTCGGTCGATAACGCATGGCGCGGAACATCAATATTGTCGTTACTGGAGACATTAGGTATCTCATGATAGTTACCCTGATTAAAATACTCTTCCAGGTCGACCGTTTCAATCTCTCCGGTTTGACCTCTAACGATCCTGACACGGGATAGGTCCGCAGCTTCGGTGGGACCGCCTGCTTCCTTGATAGCATCCCATAGATTGGGCAGCACCTCAAAGGTGTATCTCCCCGGCTCAACCACCTGTCCGGTAACATAAACCCTACGGCTGTTAAACTCCCTAACCACCACGTTAGCCTGAGATATATTGGGATTATAATAGGACATATTCTCCACGATGGAGGCGGACAATTCGGTGGAAGTCAAGCCTTCGGCGTTGAGTTCGCCCACCACCGGCAAAGAGATCTTTCCGTCCTGCCTGACGGTTACCGTTGTGTTAAGATCCGGTTGCTGCCAAAATGTAATCTCCAGCACATCACCTGTGCCTATCTCATAATCCTGCGCCGGAACTATCGGCGAAAATATTAGAAGGAGGAGTGAAACTGAAATGCATAACTTAAAAGCAAACCGGCTGCTAAAATTCATTCGTTTGATAATTATCATACTTACTATCCACAGCTTGTTTAATTTCGGATACCGGATTAACCTTGCGGAGCCTCAAGACTATCGCAGAAATAATCCGAACGGTTATCAATCCCAATTTCCAAAAAGCGAAATGGAATATTCGAGTTTTTATCTATATATCGACAGATTTTCGAATTAACTTATTCGTTGTTTATGAACTGAGGGGATGTTTGTATCGTTTTGTATGGGTTGGTGAAGTTCCGAGTATAAACGATACCTGTTTTTACCATCGCTTTTGGCTTGCAGCAAAGCCATATCTGCAGAATAAATTAGCTTATCCGCATTCTGAGCATCGAGCGGATAAATCGCCACACCGATAGAAACGGTTATTCCGGGCGCCTCCTCGGCGAAATCGAAACTGAATTTGAAAGATTCAACCTTCTCGCGAAGACGTTCCACGAAAACTATGGCATCATTAGCGCCGGTTTCCTGCATGATAACGCAGAATTCTTCCCCCCCATATCTGCAGACCACATCAATGCTGCGGACCAGCTTCTGTACAAAGGCGCCTAACTGCCTTAAAACCGCATCGCCGGCCTGATGTCCGTAAGTATCATTAAACAGTTTGAAATTATCGATATCGAATATTACAAGCGCAAGGCTTCTGAAGTATCGTTTGGCTCTGAAAATTTCTTCGTTCAAACGTTTATAGAAATAACGGTAGTTGTATAAACCGGTCAAACTATCGGTGAATGACAGTTCTTCGATAATGTTATAATTGGTGGTGTTTTCGAGGGCTGAGGTGAGCATATTCACCAGGATTGTCATTAGTTTAAGATCGGACGACAGATACTGGTTGCCGTTAACTTTATCACCTGTCAGGAGATAACCGAATGTCGTCCCCCTGAAAGTTAAGCGGTAGATGATTCTGAAACCGGGTGTCCTCAGCGTTGTTAAATCGGGATTTTCTCCTATCATCTCGCAGACTTTATCGAGCATCATTGGTCCCTCCAATGAATTGAGATAGGTAATCAGCGTCGAATCGTTTCTGATCCTGATGAGGCCGATTGAATCACGGGATAAGCCTCGATGATGTTTTAATTTATATTCATCGCCGTCTTGTTCCTTATGAAGGATGGCTGCCCTGTGCAAACCGAGTTGTCCCACGATCATCAGGAGAAATGAGTTGAAAAGTTTTTCTTCGTTGAGAATAGTGTACAGGTTGGATGATTCTTTGAACAGGGAGTTGATATCATAAACTTTTCGTCTGATCTCCCTCTTTAAATTGACTATTTCATTGAACTGCGCGGTGAATTTTTTGCGTAACGTACGGTAGCTAAGTTTTAGCGCCACATACTCAAGCGCAAAAGCGACCTGTTGCTTGGTACTATTAATAACCTTAATCCTGAGCGGATCCCCTGGATAATCCATTTCAGCGGAAAATACCGCTATCGCACTTAGTCCGTTTCCCGCGTTCACAGGAAAAACCGATCGCGCCTCCCATCCAAGTATCCCGCTGAGTTTCTCACAGCACAAAGAACGCTCATCCGTATTTTCGAAATGCAAATCTTCTCCGGAGACCGTTTTCAGCCCGGAAGCAGAGAATCCGAATAAGGCAACCGGCACATATTCCCCTTGGTCTATAGCGAGTAGAATACCTTTATCCGCCTCCATCATTTTTCCCAAATGTTGAAAACTGCGCCTTAAATTTTCCTGCGGCTCAAAACAGATATCGGAGTTGAGAAACAGATTCATGAATTCATAATACTGCCTGCTTTTTTTTTGATAGACTATTGTGAATATCAAGAGGATAATGAATAATATTATCAGGGCTACCAATAGAAAAAAAGAAGCTTCCGTGAAAAACATTCAATTCCTTCGAATATTGAGTTCAGAAAAGAGCGCCGTCACCCTATAACAATTAACGGGGAATTAGCATTTTGACTTTGGCGTCGATCCTCAGTACCGGACGCCGGTATGCCGTTAGTTTATTCTTATTACTCCTGTTATCATAACTCACCTTATTAGTTAGATGAGTTTTAAGAACCGTTCAAGATTTTAGCGGACTGCTACCATTCCTGGCTATTGCGATATCTACTCTTGCGAGAAGTCATGTTATTCTCCAATAGCCATTTGAATACTCCCCACCAGCCTACCGTATCTTCACCATAAGTATCGGAATGCAGCTCGCGTTTGATATCACCAATGCTGAGAAACGGATCATTCTTGATGATATTTTTGATCTTATCATCGAAACTCATTTCCATAGTGGGGCTGCTTATCTCCTGGGAATCCTGCGCACCCGCAGCGCCTTTGAACTCCGATTCGTCAGAATCGGAGCCCTTTCTTTCCGATTCACCTTCTTCATCGCTGGGGCTGGAATCACCTGAATCCGAAGACGTCTTAAAAGCAGGGGGATTGGCGAAATCAGCTTTTGCATCTTCAAGATTATCGAAAGCTTTTAATATGCTGTCAAATTCCAACAATTCAAAGATCTCATACACATTTGCTATCATTCGGGCTAATTTTATATCACCCGACTGTTGCCTTATTTCTCGGATATTCGAGATAAATATCCCCCATCCGGCAGATGATATATAATCCACGCCTGCAAGATCGATGATTATATTAAATCGTTTCTGTTCCAAAAGAGAGCTTATGACCTTTTCCAACTCCGTAGCGGTCATGGTATCGATAACACCGTCTACACGCACCAGCGTTATTTCGTTATCGTCCCCGATTGTATCCAATGAAATTTTGATATCATTCATCTCGCTCTCCTAAATAAGATTCCGAAAAATTTACAGCTTGGATTAAAGCTTATCTATTTTATTATTCGGCATTGTAAAGCAACCCTTAAGCTGTAGTCCTTTGTAATAATATCGGATAATAAGTTAAACCAAACTCGAGCGATTGTAAAGCAGAAATTATGATATAACAGTAAATTAAACCGGACCTCGCCCTCTTTCTTAGCCCGTATTATTCATAATTTTCCCGATCGGTAGCGGAAGCCCTGTGCTTCCGGCTCCTTTCCGGACTCCAAATTCCGGACTGTATATTGTCTGTTGTGTAAAATCCCCGAAGGACAAACCTTTGGCTACGAATTTATGTTTGTTATGAACTATCCGGGCTAATAGTCTTCATGGAAAATCCTGGTTAAGTTTATTTGAGCAATAGCATCTTCTTGGTTTGTACATAATCGCCTGCTCGGAGACGATAGAAATATACACCGGAAGCAAGTTCATTACCGTTTGAATCCTTACCGATCCAGCGAATATATTTGCTTCCCGCCTCTTGCCGTTCATTGACCGGAACAGAGACACGCTGTCCCAGCATGTTGAATATCTCCAACTTGACATCCGAAGCTACCGGCAGGTCGTAACGAATTTCTGTAGAAGGATTAAATGGATTGGGATAATTTTGATATAAGGTGAACTCGCGCGGTAATCCGACCCCCTCGTCTTCGTCAATGCCCACGACCTGATCGACGATCATCGTAACCGGTATACGCACCGTTTCTTCCTCATGATAGATATCATATCCGTAAATATCGATATAACCATTATACTCCCCTGCTGGTATATTGGAAGCATCGAAGAAAACGGCAACAGTATCCACCGCTTCCGGTAAGATATCCCCGCCTAAGGGTTCGGTGCGCAGCCATCCGGTTTGAAACTTAACCGTCAGGCTGTCATGTATATACTCCTGATTATAAGCCACCTGCAAACCATCGGAACCATCATGGTTCTGAATTCCTACGGTGCAATAATCCGTTGTGCCCTCCATGACTTGATATTGGTAGATGAAAGCTCCGCTGGATAGTATAATAATCTGAAAAGTGAATGAACCACCGTCATTGTATCGCGGTACACCGATAAATGATACGATTGCGGAATCACTATTCTCGTAATGATATATTTCACCACCGTTAAGCGGATTAAGATCATTCCAGAATCCAGCAAGCAGATTATCGGGCGCCGAAGGATTGGGCAGAGTTTTGTTGTAATAGTCGGTGTATGCCGATGTGAAACTGACGAAACCGTTGGAACATATCCTGTAGCTGTCAAATTCGGTCCCGTAGAAATTTACATTAAACGGAAGCTGGAATGGTCCCTGATTATCGTCGTCATCCATCACGACCAGCTCTCCTCGCTCGGTAATATCCACCCAGTTGAATGCGGGACCTCCGGGTTCATCGGAATCAATCCAGGTATATCCATATTCATCCGGCCCCCCGCTTCCGTTTATTTGCGGCGGATTCTGCCGGGCATGATCCAAATCTGACTTGTCATGGTGATCGATGATACGGGTAAATTCATCATTGTTTGCAATTAGCTTCGTAGTAGCGCGGAGCTTATCCTCCATGATGATTTCAATATAATAGGTTAGGTCAAGATCGCCCTGGTTTGAAACATATAAATCACGAACTACTACATCCCCGGCATTGATCTCTATTACATACTCATTCGGAGTTACATCCATTCTCGCACCTGTAATAGCATAGCCGTGCGCTGTATTGGAAGGTAGAGATTCGATATCCCCGCTATAAATTGCTGTCAGGTAATAGTAGTAATCCTGATAATTCTCTATAGCCTCATCGTTATATGATGAATCGGGATATTGAATGGTTGTTAACAGTTCAAACGGTCCCGATTGGTTTTCCGAACGATATAACTTATAATACAACGGCTGTATATCCGGCGCCTGCCAACCAAGTGTGATGACTGAATCCATATCCTCCGTTGCTGTGAGATTGGATGGGCCAGGGTGTGCTGATGTTAAAGTCAGGCTGTCGCTATTATCGTTGAATATGAATGTATAATCCTCGCCATGATTGGGTGTGATGACATAATCTTCGCCTTCGATCCCACCTATACCATAAGATGCTATATTAGCATGCATGGGATAGATGCGAAACGTGTAGGTAGTATTTGCATTAAGATACGCTTCGCTTGCCCAGAGATAAGCCGAATTTTGGTAACCGGGATTCAATTCCGCCAGCAAGTTATTATCTCCGTAAATCGTTAATGTCCAGTTGTGTTCATTGCCGGAGGGATTAACTTCCAGTACCGGTACATTTGGATTGTAATCAGGGCTTAAGATCATAAACGGGTTTCCCGATTGCAAAAAAGCGCTATCCGAATAGTTTTCGGAATAAACCGCCCATTCGTAGCTGTTGTCGGTATCGGCAGCCAGTTGCACCGAGCCGGTAAAGACACCGTCGCCAGCGCTTTGATCGGGATAGGAGCCATCATCTCGCATAGCGGCAAACAAAGACGACCAATTTTCATCATATATTCCCTGATCATCCCAGCTACCTTTGCAATAAAAAGTTTTGTATGCGATATCCTCGGGATTACCGAACGACGCCCTGAGTAAAACTTCAACCTTGGGTTCAAGCTGAAAATCGACCGCAAGGGTTTCATGCTCCGCAACGGTAATATCCTGATAAAACGGCAGATAATCCGGGGGGTACTCAACTGCAAGGTTCCAGATGCTATCCGACGGAATCCAGAAACCATAGTTACCATCCTGATTGGCATCGATTTGAAGTTGATCGGGATGGTTTAATATCGTAACCGTCGCCGGCAGCGGGTCACCGGTTATAAGATCAGAAATCGTTCCAGACACGTATCCATATCCTTCCAGCATAGAAAAAGCCATGTTCACCGCCTCATAAGCATCCACAATCCCCCAGCCATAAGTATTGTCTTCACCCATATCGCCCGGATCAACGGCTGCATCCATTATCACCTGTTTGATTTCTTCAGGGGTTAAATCCGGATTGGCATCCTTCATCAGGGCTACGACACCCGCTATATGGGGACAAGCCATGGAAGTACCGCTTAGCATTGAATAGGTTCCTCCCGGATATGCGGAGCGAACATTCACGCCGGGAGCGACTATCTCCGGTTTGATGGCGGGAGAACCATCGGGAGTGCATATCGAAGGTCCTCTTGCGGAAAAACTCGCTATCGGGAAATTCGGATTATTGCCGTCCACAGCGCCAACAGCAAAATTCCTGTAATCATCGGTAGCGCGGTTGGCGGGTATTCTCAAGCCTTGCATTCCCTCATTACCGGCGGCGAAAACCACGCAGACGCCGGCGGCTTCGAGATTATCAAGAGTCTCCCAGTAGTAATCGTTACATTCGTCCCCCGGGAAACCGCTCAGACTATGTCCCCATGAATTGGAGCAAACCGCCGGTACATCCCATGAGGTTTCCGGATTCCCGTCAGGATCGGCTACCCATTGAAACGCCTGCATGTAGCGCAGCATCCTCGTCGGAAGGTTACCGCCTCGATCGATAACACCGGCTGATATCCATTCGGCGTCGATAGCAACGCCGATAGTATCGCCTGTGGACGAATCCCTTCCGCAAATGGTTCCCATAGTATGCGTTCCGTGATAACCGT
>WJIR01000208.1 GCA_014730175.1 Candidatus Zixiibacteriota bacterium | reverse complement strand
TTTAACGCCACCACGGAAATAAAGTACATATTGGCTCAGGATACTCATGTTAAGCTGGAGATTTTCAATCTCGCGGGTCAGGTTGTGGAAACACTCATTGATGACATAAAATCAACCGGTGAACATACGGTAAATTGGGATGCATCGGATATGCCTTCCGGTATCTATCTGTATAAATTGACTACGAAGGATTACTCGGTAACTAAACGGATGACATTGCTTAAATAGGATTCTTATGTCGTGCGGTTGGGCGCTCCCACCCGGCCGCATTAGGTTGTTGACAAAAATGAAAAGCCTGGATGAGTTTTGAGACCCCGCGTTTATGGCAGTAAACAATATACCTTGACATATGATATACTATTCTTGGTGGCGTCAGGTCCCCTGACCTGACGCCATAGACTGCCAGTGAACATAAGTCAGGTTCCCCCGCACAAAATTTGTGCATCCAACCATTAAACCGCCACATTTATATGCAATTCTCCCGATCTACTCAATCCCTAACTTACACATTAACAACAGGTTAGCAAAATACTTTCTCTGGCAAGTATTTTGCATTCAAGATTCGCAGAAGTAAACAAACTTAACATATAGACGGATCTGAGTGGATTGGATGTTACTGGAGTTAAAATTTAAGATTTTCATGGATGCTACTGAGGTACTATAATGGTAGCGGCGCCGGGTAAACCTATCAGTTACTCGGCGCTAATTTTATTTTTAATGACAGATAACACGGCGCGTAGCTCGAATCCATCACGGCTCGGAGAAACAAGGAACAGATAATTTAATAGTTAAACAATTGTAAAGGTATTCTGGAGGTAAGTATGTTTTGTCAAGGATCATTGAAAGTTGTAACGGGGGCTTTGATTGGTTTGATGTTTGTTATTATTGTATTGCCGACTATCTCATTCGCCGGGAATGGCGAGTTCAATGTTGATAGCTTCATTCCGGAGAAATTCGTGGACTTAGAGTGGAAAGTTAATGGATCGTTGAATCTCACCGGAGAGGATGATGAGAGTAAAGAATATGGGGGTCAAAACCATAATTATTTCGATTGGTCAGAAGATTCAGACAATAGACAATTTGGTAACTTGAGCTCGTACCTGAATTACCGTTACCATACAGTAGAACGGGAATTCAATGCCCGGCTCAATCTAAATACTATTTATTACCAGACTAAGACCGATGACTCAGGCTTGTATGTATATAATGATAATGACACAACTGTTTATATAGACAATGGCTTTAGAGAGGAATATCAATACAATATTTATCCTACGATAGAGGGTACTCAATATTTGACGAGTGATCTTTACGTATACACCGATTTTACGAGTAATATATCCATTTTACTAATACCACGTTACAACAGAAGTCGTTCGTCCGTAAGGACTTATTTCTCGCTATATCCGGATTCCACCATATTTATAGACAAAAGAATTTCCGAAAATCGGAATCAGGAGGACCGGCATGAAACCGATGTAAGTTTTGATTACCAGTTAGCCACCGGTTGGGGCAGAGTATATGAAGGCGAATTCGCATCCACAGCGATGTACATTATTGATGAACTTAAAAAAGAGGGTATGTTGGCTCGGTCGCCATCTTATGAAGAAATGCTGGAGATGACCAACATAATCTATCAATATCGACTCAAACATACTATTGATAACCGTATTCATAAAATAGAGACTATCGAATCAATCGGTAATTATTTGATGGATCGGGGAATCCTTAGCGAATCCACACCGCTAACTACTATGATTATCCAGGATGTGTGGAGTTATATTCCCGTTTTCAACCGCAGATTCGGATATAAGATCCAGATTGGGGGCGGCTACGGATACAGTCATGCGAGAAGCGATACCAGATCGTGGGAGGAGGATTTTAGACTTTATTACGAATATTTCTCGTATTCTCCGGATGATATAGATACGACTCATTATGATATTAGAAAGGATTACATGGAAGTAGAGAAAATTTCGGATCGGAGCTTGCCTTATTTGACGGCTTCTTTCAGTTATTATAAGCCATTCAACCATCGCTGGCAATTGGACCTGAACCTTGATGGTTCTTATTATTTGAATGGCTATTCAAAAGGAAAACGGAATGTATTTTGGTATGCATGGATGAGAACTGAAAGGAAGGTGGAATTCGACAAGTACTACACTTTGGACTTCAGAGCAATCCTGCGATATATCATAAATTCCCGCACTTATTCTCATATTGAATGTAGTCTCGATTACGCGGAATTGAAAAGCACTGTGACCGATAAATCGGATTCGGCAGAAGAAGTCTACAATGGATTAGATGGCGATGACTTTTCATACGAAATTGAGCTGGGATTAACATACCGAATTGCGATACCGACAAGCTTGGAACTTGCATGCTCGTATTATTCGCGAGATTATGAAATCGACAATTTCATAAATTACGAAAGTTCATTGAATAGCAGTCGTTGGAGAAAATCGCAAGCTGAAGGGTTTTCAGTTGAGGCGAGTATTTCGCATTATATATTTTGATGACGTATACTATTCGGGTGGGTAGCGGTAACCAATAACTCAATGATTCGTAGACGAAGGCTTGCCCTTCGGGAATAATTATTATTTGCTGTACCGAACACCTGCAGTCGGGTGGGGCAACCCGGCTGCGCGATGAATCATGTCAGGTTTCTCCGCTCGTTGCACTCGCTTCGGAACCTGACCTACTACAAAACTCCCACTAAATTTTTCTTGCTTATTATTTAAAAATTGATATAATAAAAGTTTATTTTGGAGAAGTGTTGCCCGAAATGGGTTCAATAAAGAAGATATGTTTGAAGAACTTAACGAAAAATTAGAACGAGTATTTAAGAACCTTCGCGGCGCAGGTAAACTGTCCGAGAAGAATATCAAGGATTCCCTGCGGGAAGTCCGCCGAACTCTGCTGGAAGCTGACGTAAATTTCAAAGTCGCCAAGGATTTCGTAAAATCGGTGGAGGAAAAAGCTGTCGGTCAGGAAGTGCTTACCTCGTTGACTCCGGGTCAGCAAGTTGTTAAAGTGGTTCATAACGAGCTTATCGAGTTGCTGGGCGGGGAGGTTGCCGAGCTTAATGTTTCCCCGTCGCCGCCAACTATCATAATGCTCTGCGGTCTGCAGGGATCGGGCAAAACCACCCTGGCGTCCAAATTGGCGCTGCATTACAGGAAGAACGGCAAAAAGCCCTTGATGGTTGCCGCCGATATTTACAGACCCGCCGCAATCGACCAGTTGAAAACCCTGGGCAAACAGCTTGATATAGATGTTTTCAGCATCGATAAGAAGCCCCCGGAGATCTGCAGCGAAGCGGTAAAGGAAGCGGAGAAAAAAGGCTACACTGTGGTGATTTTCGATACCGCCGGGCGTTTGCATATCGATGAGCAATTAATGAACGAGCTGGCGGAGATTAAGAAGAAAACATCACCTACCGAAATTCTATTAGTAGCTGACTGCATGACCGGTCAGGACGCGGTCAATATCGCCGAGGAATTCGAGAACCGTTTGGGGATCACCGGAGTCGCGGTAACCAAGCTCGACGGAGATGCTCGCGGCGGCGCCGCGCTTTCCATAAGGTCGGTAGTGGGCAAACCTATTAAGGTCGCCGGCGTGGGCGAGAAACCGGATGCGTTGGAGAAATTCCATCCCGATCGGATGGCATCCCGCATTCTGGGGATGGGCGATATTGTCGGTTTGGTGGAAAAAGCTCAGCAAGCAGTTGACCTGAAGGAAGCCGAAAAACTCGCCAAACGTCTGGAAAAGGAAGCGTTTACACTGGAGGATTTTTATAATCAGCTTCAGCAACTGAAAAAAATGGGTCCGCTGGAATCGCTGGTGGAGATGATACCGGGAATGGGCAAATCGTTAAAAGGCATTAAGATGGAAGGGGATGAACTTAACCGGATTGAAGCGATACTGAATTCAATGACAATAGAGGAAAAGCGGAATCCACAGATTATAAACGGCAGCCGACGCAAGAGAATTGCTCGCGGATCGGGCAACAGCGTTCAGGCAGTTAATAGTTTATTGAAACAATTTTACCAGATGCAGAAAATGTTGAAGAAGTTTTCCGGTAAGAAGATGAAAGGATTACCAAAGGGCTTTCCGCCGTTTGGAATGTAGAAAACAATATGTATCATATTCATAAAGGAGAGAAATGTCTGCAAAGATAAGATTACGCAGGATGGGAGGAAAGAAGCGTCCTTTCTATCGTGTGGTGGTCGCCGATTCCCGTGCGCCTCGCGACGGGCGGTTTATCGAAGATCTCGGTTATTATCAGCCGATTTACAATCCGGCGGTAATAAATCTTGAGGAAGAGAAGGTTTATCAATGGTTGGGTAATGGCGCTCAGCCCACCGACACGGTTAATTCGCTTTTCCGGCGAATCGGCCTGCTCCGGAAATGGAGTATGATGAAAAAAGGCGAGGATGTGTCTGATATCACAATCAAGACCGAATTGGTCGGGAAAAAGAAATTAAAGGGTAAAGCTAAGGCGGCAGCAAAAGCTAAAGCTGAGAAGCCTGTTGAGGAAAAACCGGCTGAAGAGGAAAAACCAGCCGAGGCGGAAGCGCCGGAAGAAAAAGCGGCTGAGGAAAAACCTCCCGAAGAGGAGAAAAAAGAGGAATAGTCCTGATCCCGGTTGGTTGGCAAGTTATCGCTGTTTTGCGACTCGGAGTTTAAAGTCTATCTGTTAATGCGTAACAAATATACATAGAATGAGATTTCCGAGATTCGGTCGTAAGTAATTTGCCCATTTAGAGAATTGTGATGGAGCGGCAGATAATAATCGGAACAATCAGCAAAACCCACGGGGTTAAGGGTGAGGTTATTATCATCAACCGCTCACGGTGGTACCAACCATTTTTCGAGATCAACGAGGTTACTGCGCATAAAGATGGTGCGCAATCGACGCTGTCGATAGAGAAAATCAGGGAGTCCGGCGGGAAGCTAAAGGTAAAATTTAGCGGTATCGATGATCCCGAAACCGCTGCGTTTTATCGCGGCGCCGAATTGAAGATACCGATAGAATCACTACCGGAATTACCCGATAATGAATATTACGCCTTTGAAATCGAAGGATTCGAAGTTTACCAAATTAATGGTGTTTTGCTGGGAAAGGTGGCAGATGTTATCAACATCCCGGCAAATGATATTATTGTTGTTGAGAGCGAAAAAAGAGAAGAGGTATTGATTCCGGCTTCCAAAGAGTTGGTTAAGGAGATAAACTTAACCGACAGGAAAATTATAGTAGAACTGCTGGAATTTATTGAAGTGAAATGAGAATTGACTACCTGACAATATTCCCGGAGATTTTCTCCGTGATATTAAATTCATCGATTTTAGCGCGCGCTCGTGAAAAAGGTGCGGTGGAATACCGGTATTATGATATTAGGGATTTTATATCCGATAAACATAAGGTAGTTGATGACAAGCCGTTCGGTGGAGAAGCCGGGATGGTTATGAAAGTGGAACCGCTGGATAATGCTCTCAACAGTATATTAGCGGAAAGGGAAAACACTACTATACTATTGACGGATGCTGCCGGAGCTATCTTTACGCAGGAGATGGCGAAAGAATTGGCGGAAAAGCCTAATTTGTGTTTTATTTGCGGTCGCTACAAAGGTGTTGATGAGCGGATAAAGGAATTGCATGAGATAATTCCGGTTTCAATCGGAGACTACGTTATATCCGGCGGCGAGTTAGCGTCCCTGGTTATTACCGAAGCCGTGGTCAGGCTGCTTCCCGGAGTTCTGGGAGATATGGAGTCGGCGTCGGCGGATTCATTTTACAATGGGCTGTTGTCGTCACCGGTTTACACCAGGCCTGCCGAATATAAAGGTTTGGCTGTTCCGGAACAATTGCTATCCGGCAATCACGCGCATATCGAAAAATGGAGACAGGAGCAAGCCTTAAAAAGAACCCGGAAATTAAGGCCGGATCTTTATGAGAAATATAAAAGCGAGAAAAAAGTATTAAGATAGATGAGGTAACAAATGGATATTATCAGGCAAACCGAAAGTAAATTCATGAAGGCAGAAGTGCCGGAGTTTAAGCCCGGTGATACGGTCAAGGTTCATGTTAAGATTAAAGAGGGCGACAAAGAGCGAATCCAGATATTTCAGGGTACTGTAATCCAGCGAAAAGGCGGTGGAATCAATGAGACTTTTACGGTTCGTAAGATTTCCGCCGGTGTCGGGGTAGAGAGGATATTTCCGCTGCATTCGCCGACGGTGGTTAAGATAGAAACCATTCGTCAGGGCAGGGTGAGAAGAGGCAAGCTTTTCTATCTCAGGGGATTAAGAGGAAAATCTGCACGCATCGATGAGAAAAAATACGATGCTACTCAAAGCCGTCAGGTAAAGGAAGCGAAAAAGTAAAGGAGATTATTGCCCTGCAAAAGGAAGTCATCATAGCAGGTGTCGATGAGGCGGGACGAGGACCATTGGCGGGTCCTGTGGTTGCAGCGGCAGTGGTTTTAAATCCCGATTTTCCCATCAATGAATTAAATGATTCCAAGCGTCTTTCCGGAGTAATCCGAAAGACGCTTTTTGATTTGATAACCGAACAGGCTGTATCGGTCGGCATCGGAATCGTGGATATCGATGAAATTGAGAGATTAAACATTCTATATGCCGCCCTCAGGGCTATGAAAATCGCTGTGGAGAAACTAAACTGCGTTCCCGAAAATGTTTATGTGGACGGAAACATGCAGATTCCTGATCTGCTGCTTAAACAGCGATGCATCATCAAGGGGGATTGTATAGAACCGGCGATTATGGCGGCTTCGATTGTTGCGAAAGTGACGCGCGATCAGATTATGGATGACTATGCCAGGCAGTATGATATTTACGGATTCGAGCGGAATAAAGGATATGCAACACCTGAGCATATAAGGGCGCTATTAGAATTCGGACCATGTCCTATCCATCGCAGGGGTTTTAATAATGTCTCACAGACGATCCTTAAACTGGAAGATACCGATGGAATCGATTGATATCGGTATTCTGGGGAAGCCTTATATATTCGCTACCATTGTTTTTTTTATGTCCATTTTTGATGACTTTCTTCCGAAAATCTCACGCGAACTGTATCATCGCGGACACAACAGATTTTTCGTTTATCTTGGCGTCAACACCTCATTTTATGCCGGAAGCTGGTGGGCTAAATGGGGTATCCGCTTAATGATTCCCGTTATGCTGGTGCTAATTTATAATTTAGCTGAGTTATCAGACGACCAAGCCAGCATGGATATATATCAGATGTTCGCCGGTTTTGCATTTTTCAACTACCTGATCATTAACTTACGTCATCTTCAGAATATCTTACTCTATAATCTCACCCGGGAGGATTCCGGAGATTCCGGTTATGTGGACCTAGAGGGTGAGATTATTATCGGCAGTCGTTATTCGCTACGACAGTCCGCGGTGCAGATATTTACCATCGCGCTGCTTTTCTTCGGGATGTTTGTTTTCCAGCCGAATTTCTTCATGGCGGGAGGTATCCTCGCGCCGGTTTTTCTGACGATCAGAAACTTGATTTTATCGGGTGTATTCAGGGGAAAAAAGAGCGGATATTGACAAGCGCGGGAACGGCGCTATTTAATAATTCTGCGAGCGCCTTTATAACGGCGCCGATAGTACTCCTCTTCTAAAGAGGACACAATCGCCCCCGATGATTCCGAAACATGCACGAATCGTCTGGCGCCAATGTAGATACCCACATGGCTTATCGCCCCCCCTTTTGTTGAGAAGAAAAGCAAATCACCGAATGTCCATGTTCCGCTGTTAATCAAATAGCCGAAGCGGAACATATCGGAAGCTCTGCGAGGGAGAGCGATGCCGGCAGCATCTTTATAGACTCTCCATACTAAACCGGAGCAATCCATACCGTATTTGGTTGTCCCTCCGTATCTATACGGAGTTCCCAAATAGGATTGAATCTCAAGCTCCATACGCTTGAAGATTTTTTTCTTATTAGCCGGTGTAAAATCCCGATTCCGGAGAGAGGAGGGGGTTGGTTTGGTTCCGCACCCTGAGACAATGATACTGATAAAAATAATGCAAGCTAAAGAAGCTGTTTTGTAATATAATCTCAATTGACCAAAGAAAATGAGCTTCCGGAATTAGAATCTAACGGTATGATAAAACAGCAGTCCATCGCGTTCTATTACCAGAGTGAACCTGTCGCCTTTGTCTATCCGGTCGATTAAATCGAAATACTTCTCGCTATCTGTAATATTAAAACTCCCAATCTGCCTGATAACATCATCAGGCTGCAAATCCCAGGAGGCGGCAACCGAATTTGGATCCTTGCCGGCAACTACTACTCCATCGTTATTTCGGATTTTCAATCTTCGAGCAACTGCGGATGTTATATCCACGACATACAAACCGAATTTGTCAAGTTTTGCCTCTGCGAGAAGTGATTGGGTTTTTTTGGGCGTCAGTGAGACAGATTGTTCCTTTCCATCACGAATGAATGATATATTAATTGACTCTCCGGGTCGGCTTAATGTTTCGAATTCCTCCCAATCGGTATCATTCAGGATAAGTTCATCGTTGGCTTTTGATATCACATCACCCCTTCTCAAGCCGGCTTCGGAAGCCGGGCTGTCATCATCAACAGCCGTAACGATCACTCCCTTTTGGATTGACAGATCGAGGCTTTGAGCAAGCATCGGAGTAACAGTCTGCACATAGACGCCGACCCAGGCTTTTACCACCTCTCCGTGTTCTATGATATCACCAGCGATAACTTTAGCGCGGTTAATAGGGATTGCGAATCCGATGCCTTCTGATCCTTTACTGCTTGTAAATATAAAGGTGTTGATACCTATTACCTCTCCAACGGCATTAACCAGAGGTCCTCCCGAATTGCCGGGATTGATAGCAGCGTCGGTCTGAATCATGTCCCTAAATATCTGCACCTGGTTAGGATCGCGCTTGATATCCCTGTGTAAAGCCGAGATAACGCCCGCCGTAACAGTCGGTTCGGTGTCTTCCATTAAGTATCCAAACGGATTACCGAAAGCGATTGCCCATTCCCCGATAATCAGGTCGTCCGAATCCCCCAGTTTTGCATGGGGAAGATTATCGCCCTCGATTTTTACCACCGCAACATCCATGGTGTTGTCCATACCGATAACCACACCATCGTATTCGTCCCCACGGGGAATGATAACCCTGATGGTTTTAGCGTCCTGAACTACGTGGGCATTGGTCAAAATATAACCTTCCGGGTCGAAAATAACCCCGGAGCCCAAAGTTGTGTACTTCTGAATATAGTTGCGCGGTGGATTGTACCATCCCCAGAAATCTGAGTAAAATTCATCGAGTATAGAACGGGGTCTGCGGAGGACACGTTCCTGGGTTACACTCAACGAAACGACCGCCGGGCTCACCTTTTCAGCAGCCTTAACTATCGCGTTTCTTCTTTCGTCTGAGATGCGGCGACTACGTTCGGAAACATCGGAATGCTGAGCGGGGATGATCGTGGCGTCCATATTTTGAGCTATCGAATCGCTCTGATTTCTGGATTGAAGGGATAATTCGTTATCGGGCAATAGATTATACCCGGCATACATCCCCAAAATGATTGCGATGAAAACTATCGAAAAATATATAGCAGCTCTTTTCGCCATATTAAATAACTCCTAAATCTTCCTGTTTACACGAAGTTAGCCATGTCCGGCGTTAGTTCTCAACTTCTACAATATCCGACGTAATAAAGTTATTTTGCGCCATCCATTCATCGGAATAAACTTTCGAAAGATATCTGTCCCCGGAATCCGGAAGCAGCGCCACAATCCTCTTATTCTTACCGACTTTTTCCGCTAAATTTAGTGCAACCTGCATAGCGCCGCCGGATGAACCGCCGGCGAAAATACCCTCTTCACGTGCTAATCTTCTGGTCATCTCGAAGCATTCCTGGTCGGTAACCTGATAGATATCGTCAACAACCGAGAAATCCATCGCATTCACAATCATATCCTCACCGATACCTTCCACTTTGTAAACATGCGGTTCGATAAGTTTGCCCGATTTGAAATAGTCGTAAAACACCGAACCTTCGGGATCCACGGCAATATTCTTAATGGACGGAAGTTTCTCTTTCAAATATTTTCCCGCCCCGGACATGGTTCCTCCGGTGCCGATACCTGCTATAAAATAATCGAGATTTCCATCCATTTGCTCTAAAATCTCCGGACCTGTGGTCTCATAATGAGCTTTAATATTCATGGGATTATTATACTGATTCACGTAGAAAGAATTCGGCGTTTCTTCGGCTATCCGCTTTGCGGTTTCGTAATAGCTGTCGGGCGAATCCGCCGGTACATCTGTCGGCGTTACTACTACTTTTGCGCCGAAAGCCTTAAGGAAGTTAATCTTTTCCTGAGACATTTTATCAGGGATGGTAAATATCATTTTGTAGCCGCGCAATGCCGCAATCATAGCCAAACCGACGCCGGTATTACCGGAAGTGTTTTCTACTATGGTTCCTCCCGGTTTCAGCAGACCTCTCCTTTCCGCCTCATTTACAATAAACAGCGCCATTCTATCCTTGACAGATCCCCCGGGATTAAGATGCTCTGCTTTTACCCAGACCTCGGCGTAATCCGGCTTAACCAGATTATTTATTTTAATCATTGGAGTGTTGCCGATAACCTGCAACACGCTATTGAAAACTCGCTTCATCTCCTATCGATTCCTCAGAATAAATTGTAATTCCCTCTCGCCTGAGTACTGCCGTGGTTACTCCCATTCCGTCGATTATTTTGCCGTTGCGTACAACCTGATTGACGCCGCATGAAGGTGATCGCTCTTTGAATATAGCAAATTCAATCCTTTCGTCGCCAATAATTTCTAAGACCCTCTCGGCGCCCTTTAACAAGTTATACGTAATATCCCTACCGGAGTTTACTTGCAGGAGTTGAGCATTTCCCTCAACAACCGCCATACCATTTTTTTCGCTGATTTCGCAGGCTTCTCTGGGAGTCGATAAACCTCCCAATATTTCCGGGCAAACGGGGATGACATTATAGCCCTTTGCGATTTCGATTATCCGCTGATTTCTCTTGGTGCGACCATCATAACGGCAGTTCTCGCCAAGCAGACAGGCGCTGACCAGAATCGTTCTCCTCATTACGATAACAGGATTTAGCTACAAAAAGAGCGGCTCATTGCCGCTCTTGCTGTTCTGATCTTATACAAGATCACTCTTTTGACTCAACCTCAATCGTTTCCTCTTCTTCTCTTGAAGGAGTTTGCTCAGCCGTATCCTTCTTCTCTTTCTGGTCAGCATCCTTCGCATGTTGAGTAATAAAATCCTCCGTCATCCTGTGCGCCTTGTCATCAGTGTATTGTATTGGAGGCGACTTCATAAAATATGCTGACGGACCTGGCAGCGTGCCTGATAATCCGTTGTTCAAAGCAAGCTTACAGCATCGAACCGCATCGATAACGACTCCCGCCGAATTCGGTGAATCCCAAACCTCCAGTTTGAATTCCACATTAAGAGGGACATCGCCGAAAGTTTGCCCTTCCATGCGGATATATGCCCATTTGCGATCGGATAGCCACTCAACATAATCGGAGGGACCTATATGAACATTGCCTGCGCCTAAATCATAATCGAGCTGGGAAGTTACGGCATTGGTTTTGGACACCTTTTTGGATTCAAGCCTTTCCCTCTCCAGCATATTCAGAAAATCAGTGTTTCCGCCAACATTTAGCTGACTGGTGCGCATTAACTTAACACCTCTATCCCTAAACAGCCGAGTTAAAATTCTGTGTGTGATAGTAGCGCCGACCTGCGATTTTATGTCATCGCCGATCATAGGCAGATTATTCTTTTTAAACCGCCGTTGCCAGTAGTCTTCGCGGGCGATGAAGACCGGTATGCAGTTGACAAATCCGCAGCCCGCATCCAGAATCTGCTCCACATACCACTTTGTTGCTTGCTCCGAACCGACCGGAAGGTAGCTGACTACAACGTCCGTTTTGGTTTCCTTCAGAATTTCAATTATATCGTCGGTGGGTCCCGGGGCTTTTTCGATTATCTCCGAGAGATATTTGCCCAAACCATCATGCGTCATGCCGCGATAAACCGGTACGCCCAAATGAGGAACGTCACAGAACTTATAAGTATTGTTCGGCTTGGTATAAATCGCCTCGGATAAATCTTTGCCGACCTTATTTTTATCGACATCGAATGCCGCGGTGAACTCTATATCGCTGATATGGTATCCACCAAGATTAACATGCATAAGACCGGGGACAAAGTCGGTATCTTTTGCATTCTTGTAATAATGTACGCCCTGTACGAACGAAGAGGCGCAATTACCGACCCCGATAATAGCAACTCGTACTGACCCCATTTTTAATCCTCCGTATTTCAACAATATTTACTTCGACACTATCTCATTAGTTTTCTTATAAGTATGAGCAATCCTCTGGATCGCTGTTACATTAGAAAACACGGCTACAAAGATAATAGCTAAAATCATGGTTCCGTTCCACAAAAAGCTAAAAATCGCTCCGGCGGAGAGATAAGTGAGCCTTTCCGGCCTTTGCATTATACCAACCTTGCAGGAAATACCCAGTCCTTCCGCTCTGGCGCGAACATAGCTTGTCATCAAAGAGCCACCGAGTGTGAGAATCAGAAGCGCATCGATTAAAGCCTCATCATAATAAGCAACTAAACCCATAAAAACAAATATTTCCGCAAATCTGTCCATGGAAGAATCGAAAAGCGCACCGTATTTGGTTGCTAAGTTGGCAGTGCGCGCTAACTTACCATCCAAAACATCGCAAATACCGGACAGAATCAAAAGTACTCCGCCCCATACAAAATTACCCAGGTAAAACTGGTATCCGGAGAATATCGAGAACAGCAGCCCGATAACCGTGACGGTATGAGGGTGGACTCTCCAGCTTATCATAAGGTCAATCAATGGCTGAATGACCAGCATAAATCCATCTTCGAGTTTCTGACTTATAAGTTTAGATGTCATATTCTTAGTCCAAAAAAAACAAATTATTAATACTTAATTGCCTATTAGTCAAGTAATATATGCTAAAGCAGAAATATTTAATATATCTCAGGAATTTTTTAGATCCCCTATTCCCCGATAGGTAAATTGCTTCCAGTTGATTTATCGAAAAAACTTGCTTTGCTCAGATCCAAATTCAGGGATATCTCATCATTCATGGATAAATCCAGTTCCTGGGCGGTTCTGATAATCAAGGTGCTGTTATTTCGGGTGGTAACTTCAATTAGAGCTTCCGATCCAAGATGTTCAACTACTTCCACGCGCGCCGGAATTGTACCGGGATGCTTTTCATCCGCAATTTGGATATATTCTGGCCTCAAACCCGCCATGATCTCACCGGGTTTTCCGACAATAAGAGACAGCTCGAAAATCCGGTTTTCTAACTTAACCTTTGCACCGTTTTCGATAAGCTCGGCATTCACAAAATTCATCCCCGGATTACCAATAAATGAGCCTATGAACATGTTTGCAGGCTCCTTGTAAATCTTTTCCGGTGTGCCGGTTTGCAGGAGGTTTCCGTCCCGTAAGATGGCTATGGTATCTGCCAGACTCATCGCTTCGGTCTGGTCGTGAGTTACATATATGAATGTTGTTTTCAATTTGCGGTGTAGTTTTTTAAGCTCGGTTCTCATCTGTGTCCGCAGTTGCGCATCAAGATTGGATAATGGTTCGTCAAAAAGGAATACTCTCGGCCTGCGGATAATTGCTCTACCCAATGCAACCCGTTGACGCTGCCCCCCGGACAATTCCTTCGGCCTTCTTTCGAGTAGATTCTCAATTTCCAGTAATTGGGCAACCTGATGAACCTGCTTGTCAATTTCTTTTTTGTCGGTTTTAACGACAGCCAACGGGAATGCAATATTATCATAAACGGATTTGTGTGGATATAACGCGTAGCTTTGAAACACAAAAGCGACATCCCGTTGTTTGGGGGATAGCTCGATGACCGATTCGCCATCGAATAAGATATCTCCGGTAGTCGGGGCTTCCAAACCCGCCAATAAATTCAGCAATGTCGATTTTCCGCAACCGGAAGGACCGAGGATGGTCATAAATTCTCCATCCCTGATCTCCAGATCAAGCGGATGCAGGGCATCGGTTTTTCCGAACTTCTTACTCAGGGATTTTAGTTTTATCTCAGCCATTATCCTTTTATCGATCCGGCAGTTAAACCGGATATTATCCTCTTTTGTGCGAAAAATACTAAAACAACTAACGGAAGTGTAACGATAATCGATGCTGCCGCGATCTCACCCCAGGGAACCTCGTGCAATCCCGGAAATAAGGCTATAGCAACCGGAATTGTTCTGGAATTAGTGGTGGTGGTAAAGGTCAAAGCATAAAGAAACTCATTCCAGGCGAAGATGAAAACGAGTATGGCGCAGGTGAAAACCCCCGGAGCAGCTAAGGGAAATATAACCTTGAATAACGCTTGCATTGGCGAACATCCGTCAATTCGAGCCGCTTTGTAAAGTTCGGATGGGATCTCGGCGATAAAGTTGGTTAAAATCCATATAGATAGCGGCAGAGCGAAGGTAGCATACGGGAAGATCAAAGCCAAATATGTATCCCGCAATCCGATCGCCCTGATTATCAGATACAAAGGACTCACTGTCGCGATCGGCGGAAACATGGAAACCGACAAAACGATAGCCAGAAAAGTCTTGCGCCATTTGAATTTCAGGATTGATAAAGATGTACCGGCTAACAAGCCGATTGCCAGGCAGTAGATTGTCGTACATGATGCTACAATGAAACTGTTAAGTATTATTCGAGCAAAAGGTCTTTCCGTAAAAACATTTGTATAATGTGAGAATACTATTTTGTCCGGCAACACCGGAGGTAGAGAGGTTAAAATGGCATTTGATTTCAGTGATGTTATAAATTGCCAGATTACAGGACCGGCTAACCAGAAACATAATATCGATAATCCCAGATAAAATCCTGACCTGCGAACCCATCTATTCATTGAGTAAACTCCCCTGCTTTCTTAAAACGAATATATATATAAGGCTGATAAGCACTACAAAAATGAAAACCGATACAGCGATTGTGGACCCGTAACCGAAATCCAGAGTCTGGAATAGGATTTTATAGGCGTATATACTCAAGGTTTCAGTAGAGTTAGCGGGACCTCCTCCGGTTAAAATGTAAATGGAATCGAAAATTCTGAATGCGTCCAATGTCCTGAACAGCAATACTATCAGCATAATCGGTTTGAGGTGAGGGAGAGTGATATGCCAGAATTTCTGCCAGTTGGAAGCTCCGTCCACGCTGGCTGCTTTATAAAGATCATCCGGGATGATTTGAAGTCCGGCAAGCAGGAGTAAAGCCGCAAATGGTGTGGTTTTCCATACATCCACAATTATGGCGGAACCCAAGGCGAGGGTAGGTTCACCTAACCAGTTGAGATTCGATGATATAATGCCAAAAGATTGTAATGCGTAATTGAGTATTCCCAAATCGGTGTTGAAAATCCATGCCCACATTTTCGCCGAAACCACGGTGGGGATCGCCCAGGGGAGTAAAACCGCAGCACGGATTATTCCGCGCAAAGAAAAAGGACGATTGATAAAAAGCGCGATGGCTAAGCCGAGCAATAATTCCAGGCTGACTGAAACGCCGGTGAAGATACAGGTATTAGTAAAGGCATTCCAGAAACGAGGATCAGTCAGCAGTTTTTGGTAATTCTGCAGCCAGATAAAACGATCGATTCCAAGTGAAAGCAGACGTTCGGTTAAGCTGAGGATATAGACGCTGATAATCGGATAAATAGCGACAAGCAGTATGGTTATTGCCGCCGGAGCGATCAGCCAGTATCCAAGACGTTTTTCCACCCCTAACTACTCTCCGGAAGTATCTGCTCAATCTCGCGCCGAGCCTCTTTCAGGGCGGTTTCCGCTGTTTTCGTTCCGCTTAAAATAGCGGAGAATTTTGATTGAAGTACCAAGGAAATGCGAGAATAATATGGCGATACCGGTCTGGGAACCGCATGCATCAGAACGTCATAAAGCTCCGTGATAAACGGTTGCTCTCTTGCGATATCCTCGTCATTGTATAAATCTTGCCGGGAAGGCTTCAGACCGATATTTAAGGCAAGGTATTTTTGGGATTCATATCGCGACATGAAATTGATGAACTGCCAGGCTGCTTTCTTATGTTCGGAGTGTTTATTGATTCCAAGCTGCCACCCTCCGAGTGTGGATGCCGATTCGCATCCTTCAAAATGCGGCATAATTTTAACGCCTACTTTGCCCTTAATTTTAGAGCCTTCGGCGTTGAAGATGTTATAGGCGTATGGCCAGTTGCGCATAAAGATTGCGTTTCCGTTACCGAAGGAGTGTCTGGTAGCTTCTTCGTCCGTGGTGGTGACATATTCCGGTGCGATGCCGGTTTCGATGAGATGACGCATAAACCGCATCGCTTCGATTGCGTTCTCGCTGTCGATTACCGGGTTCCCATTTTCGTCCAGAACATGAGCGCAGTTTCCTTCGATAAACTCCAATGCAGCGCATACTAAACCTTCGTACTGCTTGCCCTGCCAGAGAAAACCGGCCAGTTTATCATTGTTTTCACCCTTTAAAACCGTTCTTACGCAGGAGACCAGTTCATCGAAAGTCTCCGGCGGCGAGAGATTGTACCTTTTGAGCAGGTCCTTTCGATAGTAAAGCATACCGCCGTCCACATACCAGGGGACAGCATAAAGCTTCCCGTTGTAGGTATCGGCCTTTAATGGTCCGGGGAAAAAGCGGGATACCTCTTCTTCGGTGAATTTGCCGGAGAGGTCTTCCAGCCAACCGGCTTGAGCGAATTCGGGAATCCAGATTACATCGAGAGACATAACATCGAAATCCGAAGAACCACCTTCCAGGCTTGTGATGTAAAACTGCCTTTGCTGATCTGTAATGGATGGAAGTACTTCCTCGATAACATCAATTCCAGGATATTCGGCTTCAAATTGTTCCACGAGCCGTGTAAGGTACTCCGATTGTCCGGCAATCTTTCCATGTTTGAATACTAATTTGGTCTTTCCGTTATCCGAAGTACCGCCGCAGGAAACCATCATTAACAACGATACTGCAAGAATTGTTAATTGTCTAATCATATCCTTGTCCATTTTTTATCTTAGAGACTGAATTGCTTTTTTGTAGTTCTGAGAGCGAAAAATATAACTTCCTGCCACCAGCACGCGGATCCCCTTATCCTTGACGATTTTACATGTTTTCGAATCAATTCCTCCATCCACGGATAGCAGGATATCACGATTTAATTTTCCAGCTTCCTCTCTTACGATATCTACTTTATCCATCACTTCCGGTATGAATTTCTGACCTCCAAATCCGGGATTAACGGACATAAATAGCACCAATGAAACCTGATTCAGCACCGGTAAAATAAGCTCTGAGGGAGTGGAAGGATTTAGCGACACCCCCGGTTCGGCGCCTTTTTCGATTATGTGAGATAAAGTACGGTGCAGATGGATGCAAGCTTCGTGATGCACCGTCAGGTAATCGGCGCCGGCGTCGATAAACCGGGGTATGAACTTATCGGGATCCGAAATCATCAGATGAACATCCAGAGGCTTACTGGCGACTTTTTTGATCGCTGAAACCACAGGCGGACCTATGGTAATGTTTGGTACATAATGACCGTCCATTACATCAATATGGAGCCAATCGGCTCCCGCTTCTTCTACAGCTTGTATCTCGTCAGCGATTCTGGCGAAATCAGACGAGAGCAGTGAAGGAGCGACTATTATCTCGGGCATATAACTTCTCCGAATTAAGCTTAAAGTGATAATTATACGCTGATTTAAGGCTACCGTCAAGAATCGATTTGAGAAATCATGACGGTTAAAGCGAGTTGGAAAACATTTGACTTTGGAGCAGCAAATACTTATTTACTAAGTTTATTTAGAAGTAAAGTAGTCGGAGATAAAATGGATCTCAGAGAAAAATTAGATAAGCTGCAGGAGATGCGTAAACAGGCCGCGCTGGGCGGCGGCAAGGAACGTATCGAAAAGCAGCATAAGAAGAATAAATTAACGGCACGAGAGCGTTTGGATATATTGCTTGATAAGGGTAGTTACGAAGAATTCGATATGTTCGTCACTCATCGCTGCCACGATTTCGGGATGGAGAAACAGAAGATTCTGGGTGACGGTATCGCGACCGGATACGGTACAATCAATAGACGCAAGGTATTCGTATTCAGCCAGGATTTCACGGTGTTCGGAGGGACTCTTTCCGAGGCTTTCGCAGAGAAGGTTTGCAAAATAATGGACATGGCGATGAAAGTCGGCGCTCCGGTTATCGGGCTTAACGATTCTGGAGGGGCACGTATTCAGGAGGGTGTAGTATCACTGGGTGGATACGCGGATATATTCCTGAGGAATACCCTGGCATCGGGAGTTGTGCCGCAGATATCGGTGATAATGGGACCATGCGCCGGCGGTGCGGTTTACTCCCCTGCAATCACCGACTTTATTTTCATGGTGGACAAGACTTCCTACATGTTCGTAACAGGTCCCAATGTGGTTAAAACGGTGACCCATGAAGAGGTAACTCACGAGCAGTTAGGTGGTGCTGAAACTCACGCTTCGAAATCCGGCGTGGCTCATTTTCGCTGTGACAACGAAGCGGAAACCTTGATGCAGGTTCGGCGCTTAATGGATTTTATCCCGCTAAACAATATGGAGGATCCTCCGGTTAAGGAATGCACCGATCCGCTGGATCGCACAGAGACAAAGCTTAATGAGATTATTCCGGATAATCCCAACAAGCCGTATGATATGAAGGAAATAATAGAACTGGTGGTGGATGATAACGATTTTATGGAAGTGCATGCGGAGTACGCTCAGAACCTCATCGTGGGCTTCGCTCGATTGGGAGGGCAACCGATAGGAATTGTGGCGAACCAACCGGCGGTATTGGCGGGAGTACTCGATATCGATTCGGCAACCAAGGGCGGCAGGTTCATTCGTTTCTGTGACTGTTTTAATATACCGATCATCACTTTCGAAGATGTGCCGGGATTTTTGCCGGGGACCAATCAGGAGTATGGCGGGATTATCAAACATGGCGCAAAGATGCTTTATGCATACTGCGAAGCTACCGTACCCAAGATGACGGTTATCACCAGGAAATCATACGGTGGGGCATATTGTGTGTTGAATTCCAAACATGTGCGCGGCGATATCAATTATGCCTGGCCCTCCGCGGAGATTGCGGTAATGGGTCCCAAAGGTGCGGCGGAGATTATCTTCAGGCGAGAGATTGCAGCATCGGATGATCCCGAGGAAGCGCTAAAAGAGAAGGAAGAGGAATACCGAAGGAAATTCGCAGATCCTTTCGGGGCGGCGGCAAGGGGATATGTTGATGATATAATCGAGCCGAAGAACACACGTCCGCGATTGATAAAGGCGCTAAGGATGCTGGATACAAAGCGGGACAGCAATCCGCCGAAGAAGCATGGGAATATACCGTTGTGATGATTCCGTCAGACGGGGATGTCTGGCGGGACCTTGTTATGGACCGTCAGCGCCGGGGCGCTGACCGGCGGTTGACTCAGCGCGTGTGATGGTTTGGTAATGGTTTTGATGAGAACGTCGCATCAGTTACAAATTAAGGAATTAGCAATGGTTAAGTTAGCGAGTATAGTAATGAGACGGATATTAT